>NZ_JBMDKQ010000006.1:0-231454 GCF_057809795.1 Sphingobium sp. FG125 | reverse complement strand
GCGGGAGCCATCCACAGAAGACAGTCCGCATGTTGACAAGCTATCCTACCGATCAAATTTCCGCAAATGGTCGACGGCAGCCACACTTCTCCGCGTCGCCGAAGAGGCATCACCCCTAGCGCTCCGCGACCAGAACCTTGTCGATCTTGCGCCCGTCCATATCGACAATCTCGAAACGGAAGCCCTGATCGTCGACGAAATCGCCGACTTCGGGCAGGCGCTTGAGCAGCCACAGCGCATGGCCCGCCACTGTCGCATAATCGCGGTCCTCCGACAGGTCGATGCCGATCCGCTCGGCCAGCTGGTCGATCGGCATCTGCCCTGACACCAGCAGGCTGCCATCCTCGCGCTCGACCATGTCCGGCTCGTCATAGGCGTCGCGGTCGGACGCGAAATGGCCCGCAATGGCGGATAACAGGTCCGCCGGGGTCACGATCCCTTCAAAATGGCCATATTCGTCATGGACCATTACCATCGGCACGTCGGACCGGCGCAGCACTTCCAGCGCGTCCATCGCATCGACCTGATCGGGCACTACCTCCGCCTTGCGCATCAGCGCGCCGACATTCAGCGTCTCGCCCCGGAACAGCGCGCTCATAATGTCGCGCGCCTGGACGATGCCGACAATATCCTCCACCGACCCGCGCCCCACCGGCAGGCGGGTATGGGGCGTTTCCAGCAGCCGCGCGCGAATCGTCGCATCGTCCGCGCCAATGTCGATCCAGTCGACATCCATCCGCTGCGTCATGACCTCCCGCACCGGCCGGTCGGCCAGCCGCACCACGCCCGAAATAATCGCCCGCTCGCTTTCCTCGATCACGCCCGACTTGCTGGCTTCGGCAACGATCAGGTGCAGTTCCTCCACCGTCACATGATGTTCCGATTCGCGGTTCATCCGCAACAGTTTGAAGATCAGCGCGCTCGACCCGTCCAGCACCCACACGATCGGCGCGGTCGCCCTGGACAGCCACAGCATCGGCCCGGCCATGATCACCGCGATCGGCTCTGGCGCGCGCAACGCAAATTGCTTGGGCACCAGTTCGCCGATGATCAGCGACGCATAGGTGGTAAAGCCGATGACCAGCGCAAAGCCCAGATTTTCCGACGCATTGACCGACAGGCCCAACCCCACGCCCTGGCCCAGCGCATGAAGCCGCTCACCCACCGGCCCACCGAGACTCGCACCCGAATAGGCGCCCGCGATAATGCCGATCAGGGTGATGCCGATCTGCACCGTCGACAGGAACTTGCCCGGATCGCTCGCCAGCTTGAGCGCCGTCGTCGCCCCCTTGCGCCCCGCCTTCTCCAACCCCTGCAAGCGCGGTTTGCGCGCCGACACGATGGCGAGTTCGGACATCGCAAAGACGCCGTTCAGCGCCACCAGCGCAAGGATGATGAAAAGATCGGCCCAGGGAAAGGGCGTCGGATTGGGAAGGGGGATCGTGGCCATGGCGGTCAGCGACCTCCTATAGCCGCTATTCTTTCAATTTCACAACATCCCCATCATCACCGGTTCAGTTCGCTTGTGGAACAAACGCTCGGGTTCGACCATTTGGGGGGCTATTCGTCCCGCACGGACGCGATAAAGACAAGGGAACAGGATCATGAATATTTCTCACCGCATCATCGGCGCCGCGGGTCTGGCCGCCATGCTGGCCACCACCGCCTGCACCACCGATCCAACCACGGGTCAGCGCTCCATATCGAAGGCAGCGATCGGCGGCATCGGCGGCGCTTTGGGCGGCTATCTGCTGGGTGATCTGGTCGGTGGGCGCAACGACCGGACCGAAAAGATCCTGGGTGCAGGCATCGGCGCGGTCGCCGGCGCGGGCATCGGCGCCTATATGGACGCGCAGGAACGCAAGCTGCGCGAAGAAACCGCCGGCACCGGCGTGGACGTGATTCGCGATGGCGACAATCTGCTGCTGCGGATGCCGTCGGGCATCACCTTTGGCTATGACCGCGCCGATGTGCAGCCTCAGTTCCAGCCGACGCTGAACGATGTCGCGACCGTGCTGGCCCAATATCCCAAAACCTATATCGACGTGCTCGGCCACACCGACAGCGACGGCGCGGACGCCTATAACCAGACCCTGTCGGAACGGCGCGCCCGCTCTGTCGCCGATTATCTGATCGGTCGCGGCGTCCAGTCGGCCCGCATCGGCACGCGCGGCTATGGCGAAACCCAGCCGATCGCCTCCAACGCCACCGAAGAAGGCAAGGCCGCCAACCGCCGCGTCGAAATCAAAATCTCGCCCGTCACCGAAGCCGACGTGCGCGGTTAACCTCAAAAACAAGCCCCTCCCTTCTTAGGGAGGGGTTGGGGTGGGTCGCGAGCGAAGCGAGCGCTGCGCTGTCGCCAAATGGCTTCGCCAGCGATTGCTGAAGGAGCAATCGCACCCACCCCTTCCCCCTCCCTTAAAAGGGAGGGGCTTATTATTTTTCAAAAACTTGCCTTCAACCCGTCGATCACGAACTGCGCCGCGAGCGCCGCCAGCAGCACGCCCAGCAGCCGGGTAATCACCGCCTCGATCTTATGCCCCAGCAGCGCCATCAGCGGCCCGGCGGCGATCAGCGATCCCAGCATCAGCGCCAGCGTCACGACGACAGCGCCCAGCACCACCATCCGTTCGCCCATGCCGTCCGCGCGCGACATCAGCAGCATGACGGTGGCGATAGACCCCGGCCCCGCGATCATCGGCATCGCCATCGGGAATACCGACACATCCTCGACATGCGGCTCTTCGGCGCTGATCTTCTGCGCCCGGTCCTCGCGCCGCTGGGTGCGCTTTTCAAACACCATGTCCATCGCGATCATGAACAGCATGATGCCGCCCGCGATGCGAAAACTGTCGAGCGCGATGCCCAGCACGCCCAGCAACTGCTTGCCCCACAAAGCGAATATCAGCAGGATCGCGGCGGCAATCCCGACCGCGCGGATCGCCATCGCCTTGCGCTGCGCCGGGCTAGCCCCGCCGGTCAGGCTGGCATAGATGGGCGCGCAGCCGGGCGGATCGATCACCACGAACAGGGTGACGAAGGCGGAAATGAAGAGTTCGATCATGAAGCCGCCCCTACCCTGTCGTCGATCACGCTGTCATAGCCACTGCCGTTCCACATCTGCACGGTCACGCGGCGGCTGCCGTCTGGCGCGACCTGCGCCGACCAGAGCAGGCTGTCGTCAGGCGGCAGCGGCGCATCCTTGCCCGCAGGCGGCGGACCATCGGGGCGCGCAGGCCGCTTGCAGGTGGCCACCTTCCCGCTCAGAAATTCCGGCACCTCGCGCGCCTTGGCCAGCGTATCGCCATGGTCGGCGATCCATTGCCAGCGTCCCTTCTTGTCGCGCCGCCAGATCGTGGTGAAGTAACCCACCGCCCCGTCCGACCGCGTCCAGTTGCCGGTGCTGGCCGCCAGATTGCCGTCGCACGAGACATAGACGATCGACGGCGACCATTTGACCGGCGCCACCGGATCGGCCCGGCCTTTCAGCCAGTCTTTCGCCAGCACCTGTTGCGGCACGAACATCACCGCATCATCGGCGGCGGTGGCGCGAAAGGCGGTCCATTGCCCCTTTTCCTGCGCCAGTCGGCTGAACGCGATTTCAGCGGCGATGACGGAACTGGGATCGGGCTGGAAACGCAGCGGCGGCTTCGCGGCGACCAAAGCCGCCGCGCCCAACAGCAACAGCGCCAGCCGCACCCTCACAGCCCGTCAGGCTTGGCCAGCCCCGCACGGGCATGGGCCGCCACCAGCGTATTGCGCAGCAGCACCGCGATCGTCATCGGCCCGACCCCGCCCGGCACCGGCGTGATCGCGCGGACATGGGCCAGCGCCTCGGCGGTGGCGACGTCACCCACGATCCGGCTCTTGCCGTCCTCGGTATCGGCCACCCGGTTGATGCCGACGTCGATCACCGTCGCGCCCGGCTTGATCCATTCGCCCTTGACCATTTCGGCGCGCCCGACGGCGGCGACGACGATGTCGGCGCGATGAACGATGCTGGCAATGTCGCGGGTGCGGCTATGCGCGATCGTCACGGTGCAGCTTTCCGCCAGCAGCAGCTGCGCCATCGGCTTGCCGACGATGTTGGACCGGCCCACCACCACGGCTTCAAGTCCCGACAGGTCGCCCAGTTCATCCTTCAACAACATGATGCAGCCCAGCGGCGTGCAGGGGACCAGCGCCTCCTGCCCCGTCGCCAGTCTGCCCGCATTGACGACATGGAAGCCGTCGACATCCTTGGCCGGGTCGATCGCGGCCAGAACGGCGCTTTCGTCGATATGGGCGGGCAGCGGCAGCTGGACCAATATGCCATCGACCCGCTCGTCATGGTTCAGCTCCTCGATCAGGTCGAGCAGATCGTCCGCGCCGATGCTGGCCGGGCGCTTGAATTCAAAACTTTCCATGCCGGTCGCAACCGTCATCTTGCCCTTGTTGCGGACATAGACGGCGCTCGCCGGGTCCTCGCCCACCAGCACCACCGCCAGCCCCGGCTTGCGTCCCGCCTGCGCCACGAAAGCGGCGACGCCCTCGGCGATCCTCTCGCGCAGTCCTGCCGCAAAAGCCTTGCCGTCGATGATCTTGCCGATGGTCATGTCACGTCAACCTGTTGTTCGATGATGCTGATCAGGCGCGGCTGTGCGCCACCGCGGATGCGCAGCCGCTTTAGCCGGTTGCTGTCGCCTGATTCCAGCGAAATCGCCCCCTTGGGCAATCCAAGATATTTGCCGAGCAGGGCGACAAGCGCATCATTGGCCCGCCCTTTTTCCGGCACCGCCCGCACCCGCGCGGACAGCCATTGCGCGCCCTTCTCATCGGTCCAGACGCCGCCGACCATCTCCTTGGCCGCACCCGGCGTCAGCCGGACAGCCAGGATCAGGTCGTCGCCCGCCTGAACCCAGACGGTCACACCAGCCCGAATAGAGGCGGCAATACCGCCTGACGGATGATGAGGATCGCCAGCAGCACCACCATCGGCGTCAGGTCCAGCGCGCCCAGATCGGGCATGATCTTGCGGATGGGATTATAGATGGGCGCGGTCATCCGGTCGAGCGCGGTCATGACGGTGCGCACGAAATCGCTGCCCATATTGACGATGTTGAAAGCGATCAGCCAGCTCATCACCGCCTGGATGATGATGATCCACCACAGCACGTCGAGCAGGATGACAATGATCTGATAAAGCGCGTAGGCCATGAGGTCTCCGAAAAATATTGCCTCTCTCTACCCCGTCCGATGGCCGGGGGACAAGCATCGCCGCAAGCTTTCGGAAAGCTTTTTCCTGCATAGCGTCTGGATGAGAGGCAGCTACACAATCGAGGCCGAACCGGCCCATGACCTGATCCGCATGACCCTGACGGGCTTTTTCGACATCGAAACGATCCGGGCGTTCGGCGCGGCGCGTTATCCGGTCATCGCCCGGCTTGGCTGCGCGCGCAACCAGCATGTCACGCTATGCGACATTTCCGGTTGCAGCCTGCAATCGCAGGAAGCCGTCGCGGCCTTTCAGCAGGTGCTGGGCGAAGGCGACATCAAAAGCCGCAAGCTCGCCATGGTCACCGGCAGTTCACTGGCCTGGATGCAGGCGCGACGCATCCTCAATCGCGACGGATTGGCCTGCTTCGATACCGAGCCGGAAGCCATGCAATGGCTGCTCGCCCCGTGATTCCCGATCAGCCCGTCGGCATCGTCCCCGGCCGGATAGTGGGGAACAGGTGCGCGACATAGTCCGCCTTCCCCAATTCCACCCCATTGGCCCGCAGGATCGCATAGGCGCTCATCAGGTGGAAATAGAATTGGGACAGGCTCCAGTCCCGCGCATATTGCTCAGCGGTCAGGTCCAAAATCATCCCGTTGGGCAGGGCATGGGCGATCATCGTGCCAGCGGCAGCATCCAGCGCATCGGGACCGAGCGCTTCCAGCAACGCCACGGTTTGCGCGATCCGCACCTTGGCATCCGCGATCGAACCGGGATGCTCCGCCCCATTGCGCCCTTCGTCGAGCAGCCCGCCAAGCGAGGCCGGGAAATCCTCCCCCTTTAGCCGATAGACCGCTTCCTGCGCCTGCACGCAGGCAAAGCGGATCTGCGTCGATAAGGGAAACATATCGGGTGCCAACCGCGCGGACAGCAGCGCATCAGCGTCATCGCCCACAGCAACCTGCGCCTTCGCCAGCCAGGCGGACAGGCCTTTGAGCATCTGCACATAGGTCGGGACGAGAAGATGGGTCAGCGACATGGATCGGCTCTCCAAATGGGGGATCGTTGCGAATTTCATCATCATTCCGTCAGCGACGGGGGAACGACAAACGCTCAGCGCTGCTTCTTCGTCATGGTCGCAGTGAAATCGGGCGCCTTGTTCGCGACCCAGTCGACAAATTTGCGCACGGCCGGGTCGGCCAGCAACCCGTCCACGTCCATGCCGTGACGCTGCAATTCGGAATTGGTGAAATTCTTGATCAGCATCTGCTGGCAGATGGGATGCATCGGCACGACATCGCGCCCGCCCCGGCTCTTTGGCACAGGATGATGCCAGATGATCGTCTCGCCCGTGGGTCGGCCACACAGCCAACAAGGCGGAATCACCGCCGGAGCCTCTTCCTCGTCCAGATGCACGTCATCATGGCGACCATGTTTGGAATGTTTGCGGGCCATATATGCTCTATTTGCGGATCAACGTGCCCGCGCCGCGCTTGGTGAAAATCTCCAGCAGCATCGCGTGCGGCACCCGCCCGTCCAGGATGACGGCAGCGTCCACCCCGCCCTCGACCGCCTTGACGCAGGTTTCCAGCTTCGGGATCATGCCGCCGCTGATCGTGCCATCCTGTTGCAGCACCTCGATGGCTGCCGGGTCCAGGTCCGTCAGCAAATTCTTGTTCTTGTCCAGCACGCCCGCCACATCGGTCAGCAGGAAAAAGCGCGACGCACCCAGTTCCGCGGCGATCGCGCCTGCCATCGTATCGGCATTGACGTTATAGGTATGGCCGTCCGCGCCGATGCCCACCGGCGCGACCACGGGGATGATGCCATCCTGCGTCAGCGTGTCGAGGATGCGCCGGTCGACCTTCACCGGATCGCCGACAAAACCCAGATCGACATTGCGCTCGATCCCCGAATTGGGGTCCGCCTCGCGCTTGCCCAGCACCTTTTCGCAGACGACCAGCCCGCCATCCTTGCCCGAAATGCCCACCGCCCGGCCACCAGCCCCGGCGATCCAGCCGACGATCTCCTTGTTGATCGATCCCGCCAGCACCATTTCGGCAATCTTGGCGGTTTCCGCGTCGGTCACGCGCAGGCCACCGATAAATTTCGATTCGACCCCCAGCTTCTGGAGCATCGCGCCAATCTGCGGCCCGCCGCCATGGACGACCACGACATTGATGCCGACCGCCTTCATCAGCACCACATCCTCGGCGAAATCGCGCGCCGCCTCCGGGTCGCCCATCGCATGGCCGCCATATTTCACCACGAACGTCTTGCCCGCATAACGCTGCATATAGGGCAGCGCCTCGACGAGGGTTTCAGCCTTGGCGAGCAGCGCCGGGACGGGATCATGCGAACTGGTCATGCGCGGGCGCATAGGGGCAATGGACCGGTTGGGCAAGGTTCCAGGACCCGATAGCGCGCAAGAACCACGCGGCATGACCATAACGAAGCCATCGGCACGCCCCGCCAAATTGCACCGCCCGCCCCGAAACAGAAATTCAATTAGTTTGCTAACTAATCACTTATATCAAAATCGCCACATATGTCGGCTTCACTGTCGGACTAGCCGATCCGGCCGCTCAGGATTGCCTGTCCAGCCACCGCCCCAGCCCGACCAGCAGATAGATGACCGGCGGCACCAGCAGGGCAGACAGCACGACCTTCGCCAGCATCTGTCCCAGCAGCAACTCGCCGATCGGAAAGACCCCGTAAAAGGCGATCGTCACGAACAGCAACGTATCGGCGATCTGCGACAATATGCTGGCCACCGCCGCGCGCAGCCATAACAGGCGGCTGCCCTCCCGGCCCTTGAGCATCGCAAACAGGGTGACGTTGAGCGTCTGCGACACGCCATAGGCAATGATCCCGCCAGCCCAGATGCGCGGTGTGCCGCCCATCATCATGGCAAAGGCTTGCGCCCGCGCCGGGTCCATGTCGCCTGCGGCAGGCGCGGCCAGGACCAGGACCGACAGCAGGATCGAGGCAATGAGCGGCAGGAAGCCGATCTGCACCAGCCGGTTGGCAACCGCGCGACCATGAAGCTCGGCCACCGCGCTGGAAATCGTTACCAGCAGCAGGAAGGCGAAAATCCCCGCCTCCACGGCCAGCGGACCCAGCCCCAATGCAGGCCCGATCGCCGACACCGGCCCCAGCGTCACCTGCTTGTTGCCCAGCACGCCTGCGATGCAGACCATGCCGCCATAAAAGATCGAAAAGCCAAAAAGCGAACGGCTGAGCGGCGCGGGAGAAGATGTCATCGCCGGGACTTAGCCACAATTGCGCGGCAGGGGAAGGTGGGCGGCGCGGGATGGACAAATCCTGCAACCAGCCCCTCACCCTTTGCCGTCATGCCGGGCTTGCCCCTGCATCCATTGGCTCAACGGTGAAAGAGCATGATCAAAGTCAGCTATGAAATGGATCCCGGACCAATCCGGGATGACGGCGGGTTGGGATGTTAGACCCGTCGCCTTACCCCCTACCCCTCAGCCCGCACCAGCCGATATTTGACCCCCAGCGTCTGCGCCAGATGCCGCAGCCGCCGTTCGACCACTTCGCCGCCCAGCGCCACATCGTCGCTATCGAGTTCCAGCAGGAGCAGCCCGTCTCGCAACGCCAGCCGCGTATGGGTCAGCGGTCGCTCGACCCCGCCCGACAGGCGCTGGGCTAGCCGGATCGCCAGCCCCCAGAGCATCGCCCGGCGCAGCGCCTGCGGACTGGCGAGCCGTTCCAGCCCCGGCGCAATCGCCGTGCCACCGCCAAAATGGCTGAACAGCGCCTGCCCCAGCATCGCCCGCTCCGCCGCGGTGATGCCCACCCAATTGCTGTGCAGCGCAATTTCCATCCCGCGTTCGGCCCGGAAATCGGGATTGGCGCGCCAGCCGACATCGGCCAGCAGGCAGGCGGCGCGGCGGATGCGGCGGTCGGCGGCGGCATCATCAGCGAACAGCGGCGCGATCCAGCGCTCGATCCGGTCGCCATGGCCGCGAAAGCGCGACTGCGCCTCCCCCTCCGCCTCGGCCGCGACCAGCAGCGGATCATGCGCGCGAATCTCCGGCGGCAGCCCCTCGAACAGCAACCCTTCACGCAGGCCATAGGCCGATACGATCAGGCGGCTTGACCGCAGCTGGCGCACCACCACCGACAGCAAGGCCGCCGCATCGGTCAGCGTCGGCACGCGCGATCCGCTCATGCCCGGAATATCTTTCAGCCGCGCGCGATCGACATGGGATACGATGCGGATCAACTGCTCGGCGCGGGTGGCAGGCATGTCATATTGATGCACCACCGGCAGCGGAAATTGGGTCAGCTGCATGTCGAACCGCGCCAGCGCCCGCCACGACCCGCCGACCATGTAGAAGGGCAGATCAGGCTCCTGCCGCCAGCCTGCCTTGACCAGCATCTTGGTCACCTGCCGCTCCAGCAGCCTTGGCCCCTTGGCGCGGATCTGCGGCAGGCGCAGCACGCCCAGCGGCAGGGATATGGTGTCATGCACCTGCCCGTCGCTGATCCGCGCCAGTTCCAGACTGCCGCCGCCCAGATCGCCGACGATGCCGTCCGCATGAGGGATGCCCGACAGCACACCCATCGCCGCGCCGACCGCTTCCTGCCGACCCGACAGCAATTCCACGGTCAGGCCCATGGCGGCGGCACGGGCGATGAACTCCGGCCCGTTGGTCGCGTCCCGCACCGCCGCGGTGGCAACGCAGCGTATATCGGCAACCTTCATCTGCCGGCACAGATGGGCAAAGCGCTCGGCGGCGCGCAGGCCCCGCTCCATCGCCTCCGGCTCGATCCGTCCGGTCCGCGCCAGCGCCGCGCCCAGCCCTGCCATCACCTTTTCATTGAACAGGATGAAGGGGATGCGGCGCGGCCCGTCATAAACCACCAGACGCACGCTGTTGGAGCCGATGTCGATGATCGCGGTGCGACCGGTCGTCGGCTGGGGCGATGTCGCCATATTATGCGCAACATCGCGGACCCGGCTGAGCATCGAATTCATGGGCGTCAGGTCCGCCCGCGCAGGCGCAATGTCGGCACCGCTTCATTGTCCAGCGCCGCACCGCGCCCGGACAGCGACGGGTTGGTCATGAAATAACGGTGCAGGTTGAACGGCTTGTCGCCCGGATCGAGCCGGGTATAATGGCCCGTGCTATCGAGCGTCCAGCTTTGTTCGCTGTCGATCAGATTGGCGACCATCACCTGATCCAATATCTGGTCATGCACGGTCGGATTTTCGATCGGCGCCAGAAATTCGACCCGCCGGTCGAAGTTGCGCGGCATCCAGTCGGCCGAGCTGATATAGACTTTCGCGCCATTGTTCGGCAGCGCCTTGCCATTGCCGAACACGGCGATGCGGCTATGTTCCAGAAAGCGGCCGACCACCGACTTGACCCGGATATTCTCCGACATGCCCGGCACGCCCGGTCGCAGGCAGCATATGCCCCGCACGATCAGGTCGATCTGCACGCCTGCATTGCTGGCGGCATAGAGCTTCTCGATCAGCGCCGGATCGACCAGGCTGTTCATCTTGGCCCAGATGGTGCCGGGGCGACCGGCGCGGACATGGTCGATTTCCTTGTCCACCATGGCGCACAGATGATCGCGCAGGCTGCGCGGCGACATGACCAGCTTTTCCAGCCCCTGCGGCTCCACATAGCCGGTAATGTAGTTGAACAGCGCCGCCGCATCGCGGCTATAGGCCGGATCGGCAGTGAAGAAGCTGAGGTCCGTGTAGATACGGGCGGTGACCGGATGATAATTGCCGGTGCCAAAATGGCAGTAGCTGCGAAACTGGTCGCCCTCGCGCCGGATCACCATCGAAACCTTCGCGTGGGTTTTCCAGTCGATAAAGCCATAGACAACCTGCACGCCAGCCCGCTCCAGCGCGTCGGCCCACATCAGATTCTGTTCTTCGTCGAACCGCGCCTTCAGCTCGACCACGGCGGTCACCGACTTGCCCGCTTCCGCCGCGTCAATGAGCGCGCGGATGATCGCCGACTGCTTGCCCGCGCGATAGAGCGTCTGCTTGATCGCCACGACATCGGGATCGACCGCCGCCTGTTTCAGGAAGGCGACGACAACGTCGAACGCCTCATAGGGGTGATGGACGACAATATCCTTGGCCCGGATCGCGGCGAAACAGTCGCCGCCATATTCGCGGATACGTTCGGGAAACCGCGGGACATAAGGCTCGAACTTCAGGTCGGGGCGGTCCTCGTCCACGATGCCGGACAGGTCGCCGATGCCGATGAAGCCCTCCACCTCGACCACCACCGCTTCATGGCCCTGGAGCATGTCCTGCAACATCTCCTCGACCGGTTCGGGGATGCGCTCCTCTATCTCCATGCGAATGACGCGGCCCCGGCGGCGACGCTTGATCGCGCTGCGATAGTGGCGGACCAGATCCTCGGCCTCTTCCTCAATCTCGATATCGCTGTCGCGGATGATGCGGAACACACCGCTGTTGCGCACCATGTAACCGGGGAACAGATCGCCCGAAAAGCGCCGCACCACGGCCTCCAGCGCCATATAGCGCGCCGGCTCGCCGGGAATACGGACAAAGCGGGCGAGCGAGGCGGGGATCATCACCAGCTCGCGGATCGGCTGCTTGTCCGACAGGCGTTGCAGGTCGAACACGATCGACAGGCCTTCATTGGGAATGAAGGGAAAGGGATGCGCCGGGTCCAGCGCCTGGGGCGTCAGAATCGGGAAAATCTGGTTCAGGAAATGGTCGCGCAGCCAGGCTTCACCCAGCGGGTCGATCGGGCTGGACGGGCCGACCACCTCGATCCCCACCTGTGCCAGCTCGCCATGGACGATGCCCCACACCTTCTGCTGCGCCAGCATCAGCCGGTCTGTTTCCGCCGCAATGGCGGTCAATTGCTGCCCGGCGGTCAGCCCGTCGGCTGAACACATATCGACATCCTGCAACTGCTGGCCTTTGAGGCCCGCAACCCGGACGGAGAAAAACTCGTCCAGATTAGCCCCGGAAATCGACAGGAAGCGCAGCCGTTCCAGCAGCGGATGGGCGCGGTTCATCGCCTCTTCCAGCACGCGCTGGTTGAACGCCAGCCAGGACAGCTCGCGGTTGAAATAACGCCCCATGGGCAGGGTCAGGCTGGTCGCGGGATCGGCTTCGGCCACTGGGGTCACTCGCACGGATCGAGGGAAGGGTTGGACGCTATTATAGGCAGAAAGCCAGCGCCTTGCAGGCAGTCTTTTGCCATTGCGACGGAAATCTTACGACCAGATGACAGCGCCGCCCGATCGAGCAACCGCGTCACCGCCGCAATCGCACTATAGCTGCGCTCGATCCGGCGGAGAAGCCAGTCGGGCAGATCGGCAGCAAAGCGTGCCCCCGCCGCCCCCAGCTGGCGTTCGATCAGCGCGCGCGCCAGCGCCTCGTCCGGCTCTGCGATGGCAACATGCGGCACGGCTGCCAGCCGCGATCGCAGGTCGGGCAGCGCCACGGTCCAGCTGGCGGGTGGCGCATGGCCGATCATCAGCAGGGGTCGATGACTGGTCTGCGCCTCGTTCCAGGCATGGAATAGGCTATGTTCGTCCTGCCCTTGGGCATCGTCGATCACGCTGCCGCCGCTCATCTGCGCGAAATGGCGTGCCAGCGTCGATCGACCCGACAGCGGCGGCCCGGTCAGCACGCTCACCGACAGAGGCCAGTCGCGCCAACGTTCCAGATGGGCAACGGCCTGGGCATTGGCGTCGCTGACCAGAAAATCCCCGCCGCTGGCCGCGCCGTGCCAGTCGAAAGGCAGGCTGATCTGGCTCATTGCTGCGGTGGGGGCGTGGGCTGCGGTGCCTGCCTGCGCGTGATGCGCAGGGTCGTCCCCGACACGGCGACATTATAGCCGCGCGCCTGTAGCCCGTTGCGCAGCATATCGACCGTGCCGTCAAAACTGACCTGCATCACCGACGTGCCGCCCAGCGCCAGGCTGCTGGTCGATGCCGACCGCACACCGGGGATCGCCCGCACCGCCGATTCGCCGGCCCCGATCGACCCGACATCGGGCGTATCGAACTGGATCGCAAAACTGGTGGTGCCGGTGGTGGCCGTCGCCATCGGCAGATCGACCGTCTCTACCACCGCATCGGCTGCATTCTCGATCGCCAGCGCATCGGGATCGACCGGCTCCTCGATGATCAGCGACGGGTCGGGCCGCAAACGGCCATCGTTGAGCGCACGGATATACAGCTCATCGATCCGCCGCGCTCCCTCGTCCAGCATCTGCGCGATGCCGCTGGCGTTCGACGCGCGCAGCGTCACGCTGCCGATCAGGCTGTTGTCCGGGCCATAGCGCGCGGTGAAGGTGCCGGTCACCGGGCCACCGGGATAGGCCCGGTCCAGCCGCGCGATCGGGATCACCACGTCCGCCGCGCCATATTGGTCGAGCAGCACCCGCCACCACAAGCGCCCGCGCCGCCCGGTCTGCCCGGCGTTCAGCAATATGGGGTCCGCCACCGATCCCGCGACGCGCACATAGTCGATCGCACTGTCGCCGGTACGATAGCGCGCCCAGGCCTTCTGCCATTCATTGGTGCGTTCATAGGACACGGCCGAACCGCCATCCCACAACACAGGGATCACCAGCAAGGGCGGCGACTGCATGACATTGCCCGACACGCCCAGCAATTGCCCGGTGCGCGCGCGGTCGAACAATATGCCCAATGTCGCGACATAACGGGTCGGCCCCGCCTGCTCAAAATCAATCTCGATGCCCGAAACCATCGCCTCGATCTGCGAATCGGACAAAGCAGGCGCGCCGCCACCCCCATGGGTGCGCGTCCAAAGCATCCGCCACGCCTGCCGCTGCGCCATCCGCCACCCGGCATAGCGCGCACTGTCGGCATCCTTGGCTACGACGTCGACCTTGACCCCGCGCACCTCGAAATCCCCGCCACTGGCGATCGGCGGCACGCCCCGCTCCCCTTCCATCTGCGCCACAAGCGCGGCGGCGGCGAGGCCGATCGCGATGGCGAGAAGGATCTGGACCGGGCGCGACAACGCCCGAAGGACAGCACCAGGCTGGAAGGACAGGCGGTTCAGGGTCTGGCTCAGGCTCACGAGCGCCCTTTTGGCGAGATTTGCCCAGGATGCCAAGCGCCAACCTTCACTATCCCTCACCCCCCTCCCGTTCGGGCTGAGCGAAGTCGAAGCCCTCTGCTGAACGCAGTGAAGCACCTCGCTGCGCTCGGTGGAACCCTTCGACTTCGCTCAGAGCCTGCCCCCGACTCGATCGGGGGGTGAACGGGGGTTCGATGCAACCGCCAAGATCGAAGGTTCCGTTTTCCCCGCCTTTGCTCTAGGGCGCTCCCCCATGAGTGAGAACGAATCCTACAGCTACGCCAAGGCTGGCGTCGACATCGCCGCCGGCAACGCCCTTGTCCGCGCCATTGCGCCGCTTGCCAAGGCGACCCGTCGCCCCGGTGCCGACGCTGAACTGGGCGGCTTTGGCGGCTTTTTCGACCTGAAGGCCGCAGGCTATGACGATCCTTTGCTGGTCGCGGCCAATGACGGCGTCGGCACCAAATTGAAGCTGGCGATCGACCATGACCGCCACGATGGCGTGGGTATCGATCTGGTCGCCATGTGCGCCAACGACCTGATCGTGCAGGGGGCCGAGCCGCTTTTCTTCCTCGACTATTATGCCACCGGCAAGCTGGAGAGCGGCGTTGCCGAGCGCGTCATCGCCGGGATCGCGGAAGGCTGCCGCATCGCCGGTTGCGCCCTGATCGGCGGCGAAACCGCTGAAATGCCGGGCATGTATGGGCCGGGCGACTATGATCTGGCGGGCTTTTGCGTCGGCGCGGTCGAACGGCACAAGGCGCTGACCGGCAATCGCGTCAAGGTCGGCGACGTGCTGCTGGGCCTTGGCTCGTCGGGCGTCCATTCCAACGGCTTCTCGCTGGTCCGCCGCCTCGCCGCTGACAAGGGCTGGAAGCTCGATCGCCCCGCCATTTTCGATCAGGACGTGCTGCTGATCGACGCGCTGATGGCGCCCACGAAAATCTATGTGAAAAGCCTGCTGCCGCTGGTGCGCGCAGGGATGGTCAATGCGCTCGCCCACATCACCGGCGGCGGCCTGCTGGAAAATATCCCCCGCGTCCTGCCCGATGGCTGCCATGCGATGGTCGATGCCGATGCGTGGGAGCAGTCGCGCCTGATGGCCTTCCTCCAGGCGCAGGGTCATATCGAACCGGGCGAAATGGCGCGCACCTTCAACTGCGGCATCGGCATGGTGCTTAGCGTTGACGAAGGCCATGTCGCGGGCGTCACGACAGCGCTCGAAGCCGCAGGCGAAACCGTCCACCGCATCGGCGAAGTCCAGGCGGGCGACAAGGGCTGTACCGTGCGCGGCTCGACCGAAACCTGGAGCGCCAAGGCCGACTGGCGCGCCACGCATCTGGGATAAAATCACCACCCTCCGTTCGTTTCGAGCGAAGTCGAGAAACGGTCGCGCCAGGGTTCTCGACTTCGCTCGAACCGAACGGATGTTGTTATGCAAAAGGCAAAAGTCGGCGTCCTGATCTCCGGTCGCGGCTCCAACATGGCGGCCCTGCTTTATGCGGCCAAGGCCGACGACTGCCCCTATGAGATTGTGCTGGTCGCCGCCAATGACCCCGACGCGCCCGGCCTGACGCTGGCCGCAGCCGAGGGCATCCCCACCTTCGGCCACAGCCACAAGGGCCATAAACGCGCCGCATTCGACCAGATCATCGACGCTCAGCTCCGCGCGGCGGGCGCACATTATGTCGCGCTGGCAGGCTATATGCGCCTGCTCTCGCCCGAATTTGTGAGCGGCTGGGAAGGCCGGATGCTCAACATCCACCCCAGCCTGCTGCCCAAATATAAGGGGCTGGACACTCACCAGCGCGCCATCGATGCGGGCGACAGCCATGCCGGTTGCTCGGTCCATATCGTGACGGCGGAGCTGGATGACGGCCCGGTGCTGGGCCAGACCCCGGTCGCAATCCTGCCCGGCGACACGCAAGACAGCCTCGCCGCCCGCATCCTGATCGCCGAACATCAGCTCTACTCCCGCACCCTTGCCGACTTCGTCACCCGTGAGCGCCAACCCGACTGGCTGCTGAACAAGGTCCGCGAAAGCGCGCTGGCCCTGCCGCAGGCGGACGAGATCGTCTCGCACGGAATGCCCTGCTTCGGCATCGTCAAGGGCAAGAAATTCGCTTACTTCACCCGCGACCATCATGGCGACGGCATCATCGCGGTCCTCGTAAAAACCACCGCCCCCGAAGAACAGGCCAGCCTGATCGAAGCCGACCCGGACCGCTATTACCGCCCCGCCTATTTCGGCAATGATTGGGTCGGCATCCGCCTGGACCTGGGCGACACCGACTGGGACCATATCGCGCAGCGGCTACACGACAGCTGGCGGCAGATCGCCCCACGCAAGCTGCTGGGCCTGATGGATATTGCCGACGAGTTTTAACGACTTATCCCTCTCCCTTGAGGGAGAGGGTTGCGCAGACTTGGCAGCTTGCTGCCTAGTCGGAGCTGGGCGAGGGTGTCGAAGCCTCACGGCATCAACGTTTCGCCCCCTTTCCTTCCCCGCCTCCGATCCCCATAGAGTGGAGCCATGACCGACACTCCCGCCCCCGCCCCAGCCCCAGCCCCAGCCATCGAGATCAGCAACCTCACCAAAGTCTATAAGGGCGGCAAGCGCGCGCTCGACGGGATCAACCTGTCGATCCCGCGCGGCCAGATTTACGGCCTGCTCGGTCCCAATGGCGCGGGCAAGTCGACCACGATCAATATATTGGCGGGGATGGTCAACAAGACGTCGGGAACCGCCCGCATCTGGGGCTTCGATACCGACAACAACCCGCGCAACGCGAAAAATTCCATCGGCATCGTGCCCCAGGAAATCGTGTTCGATCCCTTTTTCACGCCCTTCGAGACGCTGGAAAATCAGGCTGGCTATTATGGCGTGCCCAAGGACAAGCGCCGATCGATGGAATTGCTGCGCGCCGTCCATCTGGAGGACAAGGCACACGCCTATGCCCGCACCCTGTCGGGCGGCATGAAGCGCCGCCTGCTGGTGGCCAAGGCGATGGTGCATAGCCCGCCGATCCTGGTGCTGGACGAACCGACCGCAGGCGTCGACGTGCAATTGCGCCAGCAGCTCTGGGCCTATGTCCGCGAATTGAACGCACTGGGTGTCACCATCGTGCTCACGACCCATTATCTCGAAGAAGCCGAGGAACTGTGCGACCGTATCGGCATCATCAACCATGGCAAGCTGATCGCCGACAAGCCGACCCGCGAACTGGTCGATATGGCACTGGAAAAGGTGGTGCAGGTGACCGTGGACCGCGACATCGTGACCGCGCCTGACGCCCCCTGTTTCGAGAAGGTCGAACAATCGGGTGACCGCACGCTGACGATCACCTATCTCAAGGACCGCGCCAATGCGGGCCAGGTGCTGAGCGCCGTACAGGCCAGCGGCTTGGCGATTGTCGACGTGGTGACGCGCGACCCGGATCTGGAGGATGTGTTCCTGAATTTGACGGCGGCGACCGAGTGAGGGTGGGCGGTTCCAGTCTCCGTTCGGGCTGAGCTTGTCGAAGCCCTCGCCTGAGCGTAGCGAAGGCAAAACCTCACTCCGTTCGGCCCGGCCCTTCGACTTCGCTCAGGGCGAACGGAAAAAGAGAATCTAGGACGACGATGCCCACGACCACCCACGACGTCATCATCATCGGCTCCGGCGCCGCCGGTCTCACCGCGGCCATCAACCTCGCGCAGGATCGCAAGGTGCTGGTGCTGGCCAAGGGCGCGCTGGATGGCGGCTCCACCAACTGGGCGCAGGGCGGCATTGCCGCCGTACTCGACGCCGGTGACAGTTTCGAGGCGCATGTCGAAGATACGATGGTCGCGGGCGCGGGCCTGAACGATCGCGCCACCGTCGAGTTCGTCGTGTCCGAAGCCCCCGCCGCAATCGAGCGCCTCGCCAAACTCGGCGTCCCCTTCAACGCGGGCGAGGATTTTGGCGACCGCTGGCACCTGACGCGCGAGGGCGGGCATAGCCATCGCCGCATCGTCCATGTCGATGACGCCACCGGCCATGCGGTACAGATCGCCCTGCTCAAAGCCGCACGAGCCAACCCGAACATCACGCTGGTCGAGGATCTGATCGCCATCGACCTGATCACCTCCCGCCATGGCGAGCGCTATTCGGGCGACGGCCATGTCTGGGGCGTCTATGCCTTCAACAAAAAGACCAAGCATGTCGATGCGCTGCTCGGCAAGGCGACGATCCTGTGCACCGGCGGCGCGGGCCGCACCTATCTCTTCTCCACCGCCCCGCGCGGCGCGACCGGCGACGGCATCGCCATGGCCTGGCGCGCGGGTTGCCGTGTGTCGAACATGGAAATGAACCAGTTTCACCCGACCTGCCTCTATAATCTGGAGGTCAAGAATTTCCTGATCACCGAAGCGGTGCGCGGCGAAGGCGGGCATCTGAAACTCCCCCCCGGCGTACCAGGTGGCGGCGAACGGTTCATGCCGCGCTTCGACCCGCGTGAGGAACTGGCCCCGCGCGACGTGGTGGCGCGCGCCATCGACCATGAAATCAAGCGGCTGGGGCTGGATTATGTCCATCTCGACATCAGCCACAAGCCGCCGGAATTTGTGAAGCATCACTTTCCGACTATATATGCGCGGCTGCTGGACCTGGACATCGACATCACCAGGGAGCCGATCCCGGTCGTCCCCGCGCAGCATTATACCTGCGGCGGGGTGGTGATCGATCTTGACGGCCGCACCGACCTGCCCGGCCTCTATGCTGCGGGCGAAGTGACCGAAAGCGGCCTCCATGGCGCCAATCGCCTGGCGTCCAACTCGCTGCTCGAATGTTTCGTGTTCGGGGAAGCCGCGGCCAGCCACATCCGCGCCCATTGGGACGAACTGCCCGCCCCGCCGCCGATCCGGCCATGGGACGAAAGCCGCGTTACCAACAGCGACGAAGAGGTCATCGTCCAGCACAATTGGAAGGAAATTCGCCGCTTCATGTGGGATTATGTCGGTATCGTCCGCACCACCAAGCGGCTGGAACGCGCCCAGCATCGCGTCGCCCTGCTGGCGCAGGAGGTCGATGATTATTACGGCAATTTCCGCGTCACCCCGGACCTCATTGAACTGCGCAACCTGCTGGAGGTCGCCCGGCTGATCGTCCGCTCGGCCCTCCATCGCAAGGAAAGCCGGGGGTTGCACTATACGCTCGACTATCCCGAAACGCTGGAGGCTGCGGTGGATACGGTGCTGGCACCATAAAAAGCGGCGCGGTCGCCGGGTCGGCGCCGCGCCTGAAGGAGGAGGAGGAGGGAGGCGCTGAAAGCGCTTCCGGTATCTCCGCTCTAGCCTGGTCCGCCGCGACCCGCTTTGACGCGCGTCAAATATCCTTGAGGAAAGTGCCGAGTGTCGCATGAAAGCGCGCGGGCTGATCGGCCATGACCATATGGCCGCTAGGACCAATCGCCCGCAGCACCGCATCCTTCTTGGGGGCATAGGCCGTGCGGAACCGGCTGGCGATGATGGCGGCCTGCTCGCGGTCCGCGCCGACCGCATAGACCACCTCCAGCGGGACGTTCAGCCGCGCAAGTTGCGGGCCAAGGTCAATATTGGCCAGATCGCGCAAGGCGCTGGCGATCACATCGGGATCGCTGCCCTTAGCTCCAGGTGCCTGCCCGACCATCTGCGCCAGATAGCGCCGCCCCGCCACCGTCCCGGTCAGATAGCCGCCCAGCTGATCGGCCAGAAAGCCCAGACCACTGGCGGTGCCGCCGACCATCGCTGCCCCGGCTGGCAGCATATCGACCACCATCACCCGGCCCGCCACAGCTTTCAGACCCAGCAGCATCGCCAGCGTACCACCCATCGAATGGCCAACGATCGCCGGGCGCTTGAGGCCCGATGCTGTAATGTAACGGGCGATCTCATCGGCCAGCGGCTGGACCAGCGGGCCGCTGACATTGCTTTCCGCCGAAAGGCCAGCAAAACCGCGCACCTGGATCAGATGAAAGCGATAGCCCGGCACCGCGCCCAGCACCCCGTTCCAGATGCCCGGACCGCTGGCGAGGCCGGGGATCAGCAGCACATCTCGCCCCGATCCCCGCACAGTCACCGCGATCCGGCGCGAGACAAAGGGCGCGGCCTGCGCCGTCCCGCTCCACATCAATCCGCCCGCTGCCAGCGCCCCGCCCAGTAGCGCCCGCCTGTCCATGCCTTGATCCATCATGCCGCTCTATTGCCGCTCCGCCGCTTAACCGCAACTGAGCGGACGTTGCTCTATCCGGTTCCCCGTTCAGCCTCCTTACATCGCATTTGTGGAATCATTCGTCGCATCAGCCTTGCCCGCTTGGCGGGTGGCTGCCCCTAAATGGCGCTTATAGAGTGCGGGGAATGGAATGAGATCGAATGAACGCCGGGGCGGTTCTGCGCGCCTGGTCCTGTTGATGGCGGCGCTGTCCGCCTGTGTCAGCGCCCCCGAACCGCGCCCGGCGCAGGCCGCCGCACCCGCGCCGCAACGGGTGCAGCCAACGACCAATACATGGCCGATCCGTGAGGTCGCCAATCCGCCGCTGCCCTATCGCGACATCGACCAGACCGAAACGCCTTCCCCCGCGCTGGTCAGCGTCGTGCGCAATCTTGGCCAGAGCTTCCGGGGCAAGGTTGGTATTGCCGTGCGGCGGATCGGTGCGGACTGGACCGTCGCCTGGAACGGCAATGCGCTCTTCCCGCAGCAAAGCGTGTCGAAACTCTGGGTGGCGATGACCTTCCTGGACGCGGTCGACCGGGGCAAGCTGCGCCTGACCGACACGACCACCATCACCCGTAACGACCTGACCCTGTTCCACCAGCCATCCGCCGCGATGATCAAGGACGGCGGCTGGACCACCAGCTACTCCGACCTGATGCGCCGGGCCATGACCCAGAGCGACAATACCGCCAACGACACGCTGCTGCGCGCGGTCGGCGGGCCGGACGCCGTGCGCGGCTTTCTGGCGCGGCGGATGATCAAGGACATTCGCTTCGGGCCGGGCGAACGGCTGCTGCAATCGGCGACGGCGGGTCTCGACTGGCGGCAGGATTATGCAATCGGGCGCAATTTCTACGCCGCCCGCGCCAAAGTGCCGATGGCGGCGCGGGTGAAGGCGCTGGACAATTATCTCGCCAGCCCGCCCGACGGCGCGACCCCCGCCTCGATCGTCCAGGCGCTGGCCAAGTTGAAACAGGGCGACATGCTGTCCGCCACCTCATCGCGGCTGCTGCTGTCGATCATGTCGGAAGCCAAGACAGGGCCGCAGCGGATCAAGGGCGGGGTGCCGCCGGGCTGGTCCTACCTGCATAAGACCGGGACAGGGCAGGATCTGCCGCCGCGTTCCACCGGCTTCAACGATATCGGCATCATGACCGCGCCCGATGGCACCAGCTATGCGGTGGCGGTGATGATCGGCAGCACTACGGTCAGCATCCCCGAACGCTGGGCGCTGATGCAGGCGGTGGCTAAGGCGGTCGCAGCCAATCACGAGCCGCGATAGCCGGGCTGGAGGGGGAGCAATTTAACCGCTATCCCCCTTCCCCATGACCCAGAATCACCTCTATCTCGTCGATGGCAGCGGCTATATTTTTCGCGCCTATCACCAGCTCCCGCCGCTGACCAACCAGCATGGCCAGCCCGTGGGCGCGGTCTATGGCTATACGACAATGCTGTGGAAGCTTGCCGAGGAGTTGGGCAAGGCGGAAGGCCCGACCCATATGGCGGTCATCCTGGATAAGGGATCGCATACCTTCCGCAACGACATGTACGACCAGTATAAGGCGAACCGCCCGCCCGCGCCCGAAGATCTGATCCCGCAATTTCCCATGATCCGCGACGCGACCCGCGCCTTCTCCCTCCCCTGTATCGAGGAAGCGGGTTATGAAGCCGACGACCTGATCGCCAGCTACACCAAGGCGGCGGTCGCGGCGGGATGGCATGTCACCATCGTCAGCTCAGACAAGGATCTGATGCAGCTGATCCAGCCCGGCGTCGATATGTATGACACGATGAAGAATGAGCGGCGCGGGGCGGAGTATGTCGTCGGCAAATTCGGGGTGGAGCCGCACCTGCTGGGCGACGTGCTGGCGCTGATGGGCGACAGCGTGGACAATGTGCCCGGCGTACCGGGCATAGGTCCCAAGACGGCGGCCAAGCTGATCGTCGAATATGGCGGGCTGGAGGCGGCGCTGGAAGCAGCGCCCGCGATGAAAAAGTCCAAGATGCAGGAAAATCTGATCGCCCATGCCGAAATGGCGCGGCTGTCGCGCAAGCTGGTGGCGTTGCACGATAGCATGGAGTTGCCCGAACCGCTGGAGGATCTGACACTCAAGGGGATTCCCAAGGAGCCGTTGCAGGATTTCCTGACCCATCATGGCTTCAAGACACTGCTCAACCGGCTCGGCGCACCTGCCGCTGCCGTCGCGGTTGCCGCCGCTGCCGCCGCGACAGGCGAACCGGTCGCCGCGCCGGTCGCGCCGCAGGAACCGCCGATCGACCGCAGCCTCTACGAAACCGTGGTGAGCGAAGAAGCGCTCGACCGCTGGATCGCGCAGGCCACCGCCGAGGGGATCGTAGCGGTCGACACTGAAACCGACATGCTCGATTGCGTGTCGTGCCAGTTGGTCGGCGTCAGCATGGCGACCGGGCCGAACAAGGCCTGCTACATCCCGGTAGGCCATGGCGGGCGCGATATGTTTGCCGAAAAGCCGGCGCAATTGCCGCTGGCGACGGTGCTGGCGAAGCTCAAACCCCTGCTGGAGGATGATGCGGTCCTCAAGGTCGGGCAGAATCTCAAATATGACATGACCGTGCTGCGCCGGCACGACATCGCTATCACCCCGTTTGACGACACGATCGTCATGAGCTTCGACCTTGACGCCGGACAGAGCCTGTCGGGCCATGGCATGGACGAAGCGGCGCGCACGCATCTTGGCCATGAGTGCATCAGCTTCAAGGAGGTGGTTGGCACCGGCAAGAGCCAGATCACATTTGGCGAAGTGCCGCTGGACAAGGCGACCGCCTATGCCGCCGAAGATGCCGACGTCACGCTGCGTCTGTGGCGGCTGTTCAAGACGCGGGTAGCCAATGAGGGCGCAAACCGGGTCTATGAACTGGTCGACCGGCCGCTGGTGCCGGTGATCGCGCGGATGGAGCATCGCGGGATCAAGGTGGATCGCGAACATCTCGCGCGGTTGTCGGGCGAGTTTACCGCTGGCATCGCGGCGCTGGAGACGGAGATTCACGAACTGGCGGGACAGTCCTTCGCGATCGGATCGACCCAGCAACTGGGCGCGATCCTGTTCGACAAGATGGGCTATAAGGGCGGCAAGAAGGGCAAATCGGGTGCCTATTCCACCGACGTCACCATATTGGAGCAACTGGCCGCGCAGGGTGCGCCGATTGCCAGCAAAATATTGGAATGGCGGCAGCTTTCCAAACTCAAATCCACCTATACCGACGCGCTCCAGGCGCAGATCAACAAGGATACGGGCCGGGTCCACACCAGCTATTCGCTGACCGGGGCGCAGACCGGGCGGCTTTCCTCGACTGATCCCAACCTGCAAAATATCCCGATCCGCACCGAAGTCGGGCGGCAGATCCGTCACGCCTTTGTCGCTGAACCCGGCAATGTCATATTGGCGGCGGATTATAGCCAGATCGAGCTGCGGCTGGCCGCGCATATGGCCGATGTGCCTGCACTGAAGGAGGCGTTCGCGGCGGGCGAGGATATTCACGCCGCCACCGCCAAAGAGCTGTTCGGCGAGGTCAATCGCGACACGCGCGGCCGGGCCAAGACGATCAACTTCGCGATCCTCTACGGCATTTCGCGCTGGGGGCTGGCCGGACGGCTGGAGATCAGCGCGGACGAGGCGCAGGAGATGATCGCCAAATATTATGAACGCTTCCCCGGCATCAGCATCTATATCAACGAAACGATCGAGAAGGCGCGGGAGCGCGGCTATACCGAGACTTTGTTCGGTCGGAAAACATGGTTCCCGCGTATCCGCGCATCCATCCAGCACGAACGGCAGGGCGCCGAACGCGCCGCGATCAACGCGCCGATCCAGGGGACCAGCGCCGACATCATCAAGCGAGCGATGGCCCGCATGGAACCGGCGCTGGAGGCGGCGGGGCTGCCGGGCGTCAAGATGCTGTTGCAGGTGCATGACGAACTGGTGTTCGAGCTACCGGAGAGCGATGTGGACGCGGCAAGCGCAGTCATCCGCAGCGTGATGGAAAGCGCCGCAGAACCGATCGTCAAGCTGAGCGTGCCGTTGGGGGTGGAGATTGGCACCGGGCCGAGTTGGGGCGCGGCGCATTGAAATGCTGGGAACCAAAGAACAAGTGAAATCCCAACTTTCGCTGGCATGACGGAAAGGAAATTTGTTCCGTCATGCCAGCGAAAGCTGGCATCTCCCTGCCTTTTGACGCAATCTCTCCGCCATGAGGGGCGGCTGGGTCTATATCATGACAAACCGCGCTTACGGTGTGCTCTATATCGGCGTGACGTCAAGCCTGCCGCACCGCGCCATGCAGCACCGCCAAGGCACCGGGTCGGATTTCTGCAGACGCTATCGGCTCGACCGGCTTGTCTATGCGGAGCGGCACGAGACAATCATGGACGCCATCACGCGGGAAAAAGCGATGAAGGCGTGGAAGCGTGCATGGAAGGTCGAATTGATTGAGAGCATCAATCCCAAATGGGTTGATTTGTTCGATACCTTGCATCTCGACCAACGGGCATTGAGAAGAAGTGGGATGCCAGCGTTCGCTGGCATGACGGGGGAGAGGATAGGGGAAAGGCCAGCCCCGCAGGACCGGCCTTTCCATCAATCGAACAACTCCTCCAGAAAGCTCTTCTTTCGTTTCCTGGGATAGCCCCGCCCGTCGTCGCGATAGTCGCGGTCCGGGCGGTAGCTCTGCTGCGCGAAGGGCGCTGGCCGGGCGGGCGCAACCGTGTCACCCGCCGCCCGCTCGATGATCTTGTCCAGTTCGCCCCGGTCCAGCCAAACGCCCCGACATTGTGGGCAATAGTCAATTTCGACCCCTTGCCGGTCTGTCATCGCCAGTCCGACATGACAGACCGGGCAGAGCATCGCCGATACGGTCGCTTGGTCCCGCATCCGCTTACTCCCGCTCGCCGGTCAGGCTGAGCAGCATCTGGAACAGGTTGACGAAGTTGAGGTACAGCGACAGCGCGCCCATCACCTGCATCTTCGCCGCCATTTCATGGCCCGCATAGGCGAAATAGTCCGACTTGATCCGCTGCGTGTCCCAAGCGGTAAGGCCGGTGAAGATCACCACGCCCAGGATCGAGATGACCATCGCCATCGCCGACGAACCGATGAAGATGTTGATCAGGCTGGCGACGATAATGCCGATCAGGCCCATGATCAGAAAGCTGCCCATCTTCGTCAGATCACGCTGCGTGGTATAACCCCACAGCGCCATGCCGAGGAACATGACGGCGGCGGAGAAAAAGGCCTGCGCGATGCTGCCGCCGGTGAACACCAGGAAGATGCTGGCCAGCGACACGCCCATCACGGCGGAAAAGGCCCAGAAGGCCATGCGCGCACCCGCCGTCGTCATCTTTTCGATGCGGAAGCTGAAGAAGAACACGAATGCCAGCGGCGCGAAGATCGCCACCCATTTGAGCGGCGTGCCGAAGATCGCGGCGGCCAGCACCGGCGTATTGCCGATGAACGCCGCGACCAGCCCGGTGATCACCAGGCCCAGGCCCATATTGCGGAAAACGCCCAGCATGTGCGCGCGCAGCCCGGCGTCGGTCTGCGCCGTGCGGGTCGCACCATAGCCCGGCAAAGGAACGCGATTATTCACTTGGGGTCACTCCAATCCATCAAATTGTGGTTCGAGTGGCCCGGTGCGGCCTGCTGCGGCATTTAGGGGGGAACTGCCGCAAAACCTGCACCGGGCGCACCCGATGCGGTCCGACATCACGGCTGGACAAGGGGGGAAGTCCAGCGCGTCAGAGGGGCCCGGCCCGCATCAACCATATTGGGGGAGGAACGCACCGGTGCAAGGGGCGGCCCCCGACGCAACATTTTATTACAAATGGACGGGGCGCACAGGGAGGATTGACCCCCGCGCTGCTTCGCGCCATCGCTTTGCGCCATGTCCGACGACCAGCATATCACCGCGCCGCTGCGCCTGTTCAACAGCCTGACCCGCACGATCGAAGCCTTTACGCCGATCGAGGACAATCATGCGCGCGTCTATAGCTGCGGCCCGACCGTCTATAATTACGCCCATCTGGGCAATTTGCGCGCCTATGTCTTTACCGACACGCTGCGGCGGACTTTGCTGTGGAAGGGGCTGTCGGTCACCCATATCATCAACATCACCGATGTCGGCCATCTGACATCGGACGCCGACGCGGGCGACGACAAGATGGAGGCGGCGGCACGGACCAGCGCCAAGAGCATCTGGGACATTGCCGCCCATTACACGCAAGCGTTCAAGCAGAATATCGCCGACCTCAACATCATCGCGCCCAGCGAATGGACAGTCGCCACCGACTATGTGCCGCAGATGATCGCATTTGCCGAAAGAATCGCACCGGCACATTGCTATGAACTGGAGAGCGGCCTCTATTTCGACAGCGCGACCGTGCCGGATTATGGCGCGCTGGCTGGCGGGCGGGACGATGCCGCCCACGCCCGGATCGATCCGGTCGCGGGCAAGCGCAACCTGTCCGACTTTGCGATCTGGCGCAAGTCGCCGCCCGGCGAACAGCGGCAAATGGAATGGGACAGCCCTTGGGGGCCGGGTGCACCGGGATGGCACCTGGAATGTTCTGTCATGTCGCAAGCGGTGCTGGGTCACCCGTTCGACATCCATACCGGCGGCATCGACCATCGCGAAATCCATCATCCTAACGAGATCGCCCAGAATCAGGCCTTCCATGCCTGCTGCGGCCCGGACGTGGGCGCGGCGGAAGCGAACTTCACCGGCGCACGCTGGTGGATGCACAATAATTTCCTCGTTGATCGAAGCGGCAAGATGAGCAAGTCGAAGGGCGGTTTCACCACCCTCTTTTCGCTGATCGACGCGGGCGTGCATCCACTGGCCTATCGCCTGCTCTGCCTGGGCGCTCATTATCGCAGCGAACTGGAATTCAGCGCGGAGGGTGTCGGCGCGGCGCTGACCCGTCTGAAGCGGCTGGTCATGGGCGTCGAGGGTTTGAAGGCCCGCGCCGAAGGGGTGACGTGGCAATCGCCCCGGCTCGACTATCTGCGCGCCAACATGCACCCCAAGCTGGCACCGCTGCTGGAGCAGTTTGACGCAGCGATCAGCGACGACCTGATGACGCCGCGCGCGCTGCCGCTGCTGGAAGAGGCGATTGCGCTCAAGAAGGTGCCGGTGGATGAGAAACTCTGCCTGATCGCGGCGTTCGATGCGGCGCTGGGCCTCAACCTCATGACCCTGACCCGCGCTGACTTGCGATTGCAGCCGAAGGATGCGCAGATCATGCCGGAGGAGATTGACGCGGAACTCGAACGCCGTGCCGCGGCCCGCGCCGACAAGGATTTCGCGCTGTCGGACGAGATACGCGACGCGCTGATCGCGCGCGGGGTCGATGTGATGGATGGCGATCCGCTGCGCTGGGACTGGCGCCTGTCCCTGGCGTAACGTCCCGGCGCAAACGCTTGTAACTTGACGCCAAAGCCTCCGCGCCCGCAAAGCATGTCGCAGGGGCAGAGTCGGGGGACGGGCGATGGGGCTTAGGGCAGGCAGGATAGCCATGATGCTGGCGCTGGCGGCGGTGCCGTCGCTGCCTGTTGCCGCCCAGATGGTCGCGGGCTTCAGTGCCACCGATCCGCGCCACGCCCATTTGCGCGCGCTCGACCAAAAAGCGACGACCCTGTTCGAGAATGACGATTTCGCCCAGTCGATGTCGCAAAAGACCCGCGACGCCTGGGCCGCGCTGCGCGACGCGGGGATGAAGGTCAAGGTCGCGGGCCATCCGCACCCGATGGCGGGCGTCGGCCTTATCAAGCTAGGGTCGATGGATCAGATTGAGGGCAAGAACCCCTCCGCCCTCACCAATGTCGATAAGGGGCTGGCGCTGATCGCGCCGTTCCGCGACGCCTATCCCATCCCCTGGCTGGAGGGCATGTCGGTCAAGGGCTATGTCCAGTCGATGACCGGCGATGTCGCCGCCGGGGCGGAGACGCTGGCGCAGGCGAGCGCTTATGCCGACGTCTATTTCGCCCGCGTCGGGCCAAAGGCGCTCAGCGAAGCCGACTATATGCTCAAGTCCAACATCGCCTTTTCCCATGCGCAGGCGCTGTCGCGGCTGGGGCGCAATGGCGAAGCGGTCGATGCCCAGCGCGCCAGTCTGGAGGCGCGGACCACCAGCCTTGGTCCCAACCACCCCGACACGGTCGCCGCCACTTACACCTACGCGCAGATGCTGTTCCGTGCGGCGCGCATGGCAGAGGCAGAAAAATATGCGCGGCTGGCGGTCAACACCGCGACCGACCATGTCGATCGCAAGCATCCCAGCTATCATCGGTCGCTGGAAATGCTGGGCCTGCTGCTGGCGCGCACCGGGCGACGGATCGAAGCCCTGGATTATATGGAGCGCGCCATCGCGATCAAGCGCGAGACGATGGGGACCAAGAGCCTCTTCTACCATTTCGGTCTCTATAATATGGCGGGCGTGCTGCTGCCGCTGGAACGCTATGACGATGCAGAGCCGCTGTTTCTGGAGGCGGAGCGCGGCTTTCGGGCGGTGGAGGGGGAGAATAGCCCGCAACGCGCCCGCGCATTGGCCTTCGCGGCACTCTCCAGCGCTGCACAGGGACGACCGGACGAAGCGATCGAGCGCGCGCGCACGGCCATGGCCCGCGTCCGCACCCCGACGGCCAGCGATCGCGACATGGGCCAGCGCGTCTATCCGCTGCTCGTCCCGGCGCTGATCGCGACCGGGCAGGGGGACGCTGCGCGGATAGCCGCTGCCGATTATCTGCGCGAAACCCGGCAGATCGACAATGCGCCTGCCTTCGCACTGGCCAACGCGGCGATGCTGGCGGCCTGGGCGCAGGGGGGCGATGCCGTCACGGCGGCGCGGCAAATGGCCGGACTGCTGCGCGAAAGCCAGTCGCTCGACGATGATGGCGACCTGAATGAAGATCAGCGGGCAGCGCTCGACACGATCCTCAAGATCGCGGTGCAGGCGCATGACCCGGCGCTGGCGCTGGACGCGATGGCGATCCTGGCGGGGTCGCGCATTGCCCAGGCCAACCGGCTGGTGGCCGAACGTCTCGTTGCCGATCCCGCCCTCGCCGCGCGGGTCCGCACCCTGCAGGACAGACTGAAGGCGCTGGCCAGCGCGGACAGCGCGCTGCTCAAGGCGCTGGCGACCGACAAGGATGTCGAGGCCGCCCGCCTGGCCCGCGCCACGGTGGAGAATATTGTCGAGGCCGAACGCGCCGCCATCGCCCGCGACTATCCCCGCTGGGTCGAGGCGCGCGGCGGCGTGCGGCCCGACCTGGCGACTTTGCGCGCAGGACTGGCGCAGGATGAAGCGCTGCTGGCGGTGATGCCGGCCTTTGACGGGGTCTATCTGCTGGCGGTCAATGCCGATGGCGCGACCGTTGAGCGCACGAGGTTGGGGCGCGCGGCCATGGTCGCACTGGTCGACCGGCTGCGCGGCGCGATGACCCCCAGCGGCTTCGACCGGACGGCGGCGCATAATCTCTATGCCCAGATTTTCACGCCCACGATCCTCGCCCGGCTGGGCAAGGCAAAGGCGTTGCGGATTGTGCCGACCGGTGCCTTCGCCTCGCTGCCCTTTGCGATGCTGCCGCAGCGGCCCGTCGTGGCGGTGGACCGGAATACGCCCTGGCTGATCCGCCGCTTCGCGATCGAAGTGCAGCCCGGCTTTGCCACCAGCACTGCGGCACCGCAGCGGATCGCGATGCGCAACCAGAGCTTTCTGGGCGTCGGCGCGCCTGACGCCTTTGCGACCACGGCCAAGCCCGCCGCGCCCGTCCTGCTCGCCGCCAACCATTATTTTCGCGGCGGCACGGCGGACACGACCGCGCTGTCGCAACTGCCGCCGCTGCCCGGATCATTGGCCGAACTGCGCGCCGTGGCGGATCGCTTCGGCACCGACCGCGCCACCCTGCTGGTTGGCGCGCAAGCGAGCGAGGCGGCACTGCGCGGGCAGGATCTGGCCCCTTATTCCGTCATCCTGTTTGCGACCCACGGGCTGGTCAGTGGCCAGATGGAGGGGGTGACCGAACCCGCTCTGGTCCTGTCCCCGCCCGCCCCCGGCACCGGCGACGACGGGTTGCTGACCGCTTCGGAGGTCGCGGCGATGCGGATCGGCGCGGACTGGGTGATCCTGTCCGCCTGTAACACAGCGGCGGGCGACAGCGCGCAGGCACCGGCCTATTCGGGGCTGGCGCAGGCGTTCCGCTATGCCGGGGCAGGATCGCTGCTGGTGTCGCACTGGCCGGTGCGTGACGATGCCAGCGCCTTCGTCACGCTCGAAACGGTGAAAGCCGCCACTGGGGGAACCCCGCGCGCGGTCGCCCTGCAAAAGGCGATGCTTAAACTGATACGGTCAGGTCGGCCCGACGCAGCGCAACCCTATATCTGGGCACCGTTCATTCTGGTCGGGCGCTAAAGGCTCAGCCCGCCTCCAACGCCGCGCCCGCTTCCATCCATATTTCTTCGGCCGCTTCCAGCTTCTTTTCCACGCCTGCGCGCTTCACCATCAACTCGCTGGTGGTCATCTTCGCTTCCGCCCCGGTCGCGGCCTTGGGATCGAACAGCACGGCGTCGATCCGTTTGCGCTCGGCGATCAGCGCCGCCATTTCCTTTTCGGCGCGCGAGACGGCGTTTTTGAGCGCCTTCTGCTTTTCCCGCCATTCAGCCGCCGCCTTCTTGTCGGCCTTGCGATCGACCTTGGGCGCGTCGCTGCTGCTGTTGCCGTCGGCCTTGCGCAGGACGATGTCGGTATAATCCTCCAGGCTGCCATCGAACGGCTGGGCGGTGCCGCCATCAACCAGCACCAGCCGGTCGGCGACCAGTTCGATCATGTGCCGGTCATGGCTGACGATCACCACCGCGCCATTATAATCGTTGAGCGCCTGCACCAGCGCCTCGCGACTGTCGACGTCCAGATGGTTGGTCGGTTCATCGAGGATCAGCAGATGCGGCGCATCGCGGGTGATAAGCGCCAGCGCCAGCCGCGCCCGCTCACCACCCGACATGCTTCCGACCTTCTGGATCGCCCGCTCACCCGAAAAGCCAAAGCGCCCCAGCTGCGCCCGCACCGCGCCGGGCGTCGCGCCCTTCATCACGCGGGTCATATGTTCCAGCGGCGTGTCGGTGACGTCCAGTTCTTCGACCTGATATTGGGTGAAATAGCCGACCTGCATCTTGGACGAGCTTTGCATCTGCCCTTCCATCGGCGCGAGTTGCGCCGCGATCAGGCGGGCCAGCGTCGTCTTGCCATTGCCGTTGCGGCCCAGCAGCGCCAGCCGGTCGTCCGGGTCGATGCGGAGGTTGACCCGGCGCAGGATCGGTGTTTCGCCATAGCCGACCGCCGCCATGTCCATGGTGATGAGCGGCGGGCGCAGTTCGGGCGGGCTGGGAAAGCTGAACGCCAGCGTGGGATCTTCGATCGCCGCGGCAATCGGCTGCATCCGCGCCAGCGCCTTGGCGCGCGACTGGGCCTGTTTCGCGGTCGAGGCGCGGGCGGAGTTGCGCGCGACATAGTCCTGCAATTTCTCGCGCTCGGCCTGCTGCTTGACCCGTGCCGATTCAAGCTGGGCGAGGCGCTCGGCCCGCTGCCGCTCGAACGCATCATAGCCGCCGGGATAGAGGGTCACCTTGCCGCCCTCCAGATGGAGGATGTAATCGACGACATTGTTGAGCAGGTCGCGCTCATGGCTGATGACGACCACCGTGCCGCGATAGGCTTTGAGGAAATTTTCCAGCCACATCGTCGCTTCAAGGTCGAGATGGTTCGAGGGTTCGTCGAGCAGCAGCAGGTCAGGGTTGGAGAAGAGCAGCGAGGCAAGCGCGACGCGCATCTTCCAGCCACCCGAATAGCTGTCGAGCGGGCGGCCCTGCATCTCCTCGTCAAAGCCAAGGCCGACCAGGATGCGCGCGGCGCGGGCGGGCGCGGTATAGGCGTCGATGCTGGTCAGCCGCTCATAGATATGGCCCAGACGATCGGGGTCTTCGGTATGCTCCGCCTCCGCCATCAGCGCGGCGCGTTCCTTGTCCGCCTCCAGCACCGTTTCGAACGGGGTCGCCGTGCCGCTGGGGGCTTCCTGCGCAATATAGCCCAGCCGCGTGTCGCGCGGCATGTCGCAACTGCCATCGTCAGGATCGAGCTGGCCGATCATGACTTTCATCAGCGTGGACTTGCCCGCGCCGTTGCGCCCGATCAGGCCGACTCGGCTGCGCGGAGGAAGCGCCGCGCTGGCGCGGTCGAGGATGATGCGGCCACCAAGGCGCACGGTGATACCGTTAAGATTGAGCATGGGCGCGCTTTAGCAGGAAGCCGCGCGCAGGGAAGGGGGTTGCGCCCCTATCTCAAATCTCCACCTGCGAACCCAGTTCGACGATGCGGTTGGTAGGCAGCTTGAAGAAGTCCATCGGGCTTTCTGCGTTGCGGATCATCCAGGCGAACAGTTTTTCCCGCCAGATCGCCATGCCGGGCCGCTGCGATGGGATCAGCGTCTGGCGGCTGAGGAAATAGCTGCTGTCGACCACCCCGATCGGCCCGCCACAATCGCCGACCGCCTTGAGCGAGGCGGGAATATCGACCTCCTCCATAAAACCGTGGCGCAGGATCAGGCGGTAAAAGCCATTGCCATGGTCCGCCACCTGCACACGGCCATCCAGCGGCAGATGCGGCACGCCAAGCGTCCGCACCGTCAGGATGATGTTGCGTTCATGCAGAATGCGGTTGTGCTTCACATTGTGAAGCAAAGCGGGCGGCACGCCTTCGGGCGTAGATGACAGGAAGATCGCCGTGCCCGGCACCCGTGGCAACGAATCGCGCGTCGATCGGATAAACAGCTCCAGCTCCATCGCCCCGTCGCGCAGCCGGTCGCGCATGATCCGGCGGCCCGTAGCCCAGGTCGTCAGGATGACGAATGCGATGGCCGCCACCAGCAGCGGGAACCAGCCGCCATCGGGTATCTTGGTTGCGTTCGACGCGAAATAGAGGCCGTCAATGATCAGGAACAGGCCGGTAAGCCCGCCCGCCAGCAGGGGGTGCCAGCGCCATACGGCGAACGTCAGCACCCCCATCATGGCGGTGGTGATGACCATCGTGCCAGTCACCGCAATGCCATAGGCCGCGGCCAGATTGGTCGAGCTGCCAAAGCCCAGCACCAGCAGGATGACGAGGACCAGTAACACGCGGTTGACCAGCGGCAGGTAGATTTGCCCAGCCGCGCTGGCGCTGGTGTGGAGGATGCGCAGGCGTGGCAGGAAACCCAGCTGCACCGCCTGTTGCGTCACTGAAAATGCCCCGGAAATCACCGCCTGGCTGGCGATGATCGTCGCCAGCGTGGCCAGGATCACCAGCGGCAGTCGCGCCCATTCCGGCGCCATCAGGAAGAAGGGGTTGGCCGCCGTCGCGGGATCGTCCAGCATCAGCGCGCCCTGCCCCATATAGTTGAGCAGCAGGCACGGGAGGGCAGCATAGAGCCAGGCGAGGCTGATCGCCCTGCGCCCGAAATGACCCATATCGGCATAGAGCGCTTCGGCCCCGGTCACCGCCAGCACAACCGACCCCAACGCCAGAAACGCCAGGTGCGGATCGAGCGTGAAGAAGCGCACCGCGTAGAGCGGATTGACGATCGCGATGATCTCCGGGTGCCGCCACAGGTTTGTGATACCCAGCACCGCCAGTACCAGAAAATAGACGACCATCACCGGCCCGAACAGCGCGCCGACCTTCGCGGTGCCGTGGCGCTGGATCAGGAACAGGCCGATCAGGATCAGGATGGCGACAGGCAGCACCAGCGGCGTCAGGCTGGCCTGCACCACGGTCAACCCCTCCACCGCCGACAACACCGAGATGGCCGGGGTGATGATCGCGTCGCCATAGAAGAGCGCGGTCGCCAGCACGCCCAGCATCGCAATCGCCGGGGTCCAGCGCGTCTCCCCCATGCGCCGCCCGATCAGCGCCAACAGCGCCATGCTGCCACCCTCGCCATGATTGTCGGCGCGCATGACGATGAACACATATTTGACCGTGACGACCAGCATCATAGTCCAGAAGATCAGCGACAGGACGCCATAAATATGCAGCGGATCGACGGCGAGCGGATGATGGCCGACGAAACTTTCCTTGAGCGCATAGAGCGGCGACGTGCCGATATCGCCGAACACCACGCCCAGCGCGCCCAGCGCCAGCGTGGGCAGGCCAGCCTGCGGTCCGCTATGTTCGGCCGATGCCGCCTCGGCCAAAATCCCGTCCGCTTGCGATTGCATCGCCATATGTCCCTGTTCAACCCTTTACCGCCGACATGACATGGAAATGCATTCAATCTCCATGGCAGGAACGACGCTTTGGCATAGTATCTGCGTATGATTTTGCGCCATAGCATGGCTATACGTGCCCATTCCTACGTAATTTCAACGCGGCCTGCCCGTTCCCGCTCTCGTTTTGCTATGCGGTCATCGGTAAATGGGATGCCTCCTGTTCGACATTGCAGAGGCTGGTTTTCATGTCCCATTGGCATCCCCGTCCCGCCGCGCGGATCGGCCTGCGCCTGCTTGGCCTAGGCCTCATCGCCAGCCTTGGCTCGCAGGGGCGGCTGCTGCACCAGCTGGTCGACCGGTCGGTGGGCGTCACATTGGCGCAGTTCGCGCTTGCCGCCACTGCCTTTGTCAGCGCCAGCCTGGGGATGACGCTGCTGCTGCTGGGACCCGATCTGTGGAAGCCGGTCCACGTAGCCCCGCGCTGGACCCGTCGTGATCCACCGACGCCAACGCCGGGAAGGCGTACCTGAACCACGCGGCAATTTTCTTCTTGCAAACGTTTGCCTAAACGCTATATGCATCCTCCATGGCCCGAAACCACCGACAGGTCAGGGTCCAAAAGAGCATTTCGGTCAGGTGCCCATCTGGCTGGAATTGGGGAGGAAGGCGCCGGCAGGACTGCACGCTTGAGGGCGCCTTCCTTCTCGCCCTGAGAGGAAGCCTGAGAGAATGAGCAGTTGGACCGCAGCGCATGTCGCCGCCATCGCGCCCGACGCGCCGACCGCGCCGATGATCGGCGCGCATCATGTCCGTCCGGTTGCCGACAATCTCGACATTTGGGATGCTTGGCCGGTACAGCAGCGTGACGGGACGCCGATCACACTGGCGGACGGGGCGCAGCTGTGGATGGCGCTCGCTGCTCCGCATTTTCCCGACCCTGACGAGCGCCATGGTCATGCGCGGATCCATCTGTTCCATTTTCAAGACGATCGCTGGTCGCATGTCGGCGTGGCGATGCCCGATGGGTTTTCGCCTGGCAGCCGCGAATGGTCCGGCTCGGCGATACGCGATGACGCCAGCGGCGACATAATCCTCTATTTCACCGCAGCGGGTCGCAGGGACGAAGCCGCACCCAGTTTCGAGCAGCGGATGTTCAGCGCCCGCGCCCGGCTGAGCGAAGCGGGCGGGCTGACCGACTGGCACGACCTAACCGAAATCGTCACGATGGATCCGGCTTATTATATGTCGACCCGCGAGGGGGGTGGCATCGGCACGATCAAGGCGTTCCGCGATCCGGCCTATTTCCGCGATCCCGCCGATGGCCGCCATTATTTGTTCTTCGCCGCGTCGCAGGCTGGATCGGCCAGCGCCTATAATGGCGTGGTCGGCATGGCCTGCGCTGATCCGGCAACCCCGGATGACTGGGTGATCGCGCCGCCGCTGCTATCAGCCGATGGCCTGAACAATGAACTGGAACGGCCGCATATGGTCGTTCATCAGGGGAGCTATTATCTCTTCTGGTCGACCCAGCGCCATGTGTTCAATCCCGACGGCCCGACCGGTCCCACCGGTCTTTACGCGATGGTTGCCCCGACCGCGCACGGTCCCTGGCGGCCGGTCAACGGCAGCGGGCTGCTGTTCGCCAATCCAGCCAATGCGCCGGCGCAAAGCTATAGCTGGATGGTATTGCCGGACCTGAGCGTGACCAGCTTCATCGACAATTGGGGTGGTGGTGAGGAGCGCCGTTTTGGCGGCACTTTTGCGCCCTTCCTGCGCCTCTGGCTGGACGGTGATCGCGGCGGGGTCGCCGCATGAGCGATCCGCTGGTGGCCGGGGTCGAGCTGGGCGGCACCAAGATGGTCGTGCTGCGGGCGCGCGGGCGGGAGATTGTCGATCGGATGACGATCCCGACCACGAATCCGGCAGCAACGCTGGGCGCGGGGGTGGAACTGCTAACCCGCTGGCAGGCGGAAGAGCCATTCGCGGCGCTGGGCATCGGGTCGTTCGGCCCGCTGCGGCTGGACCGAAACGCGACCGATTTCGGCCATATGCTGCCCACTCCCAAACCCGGCTGGACCGGCGCGGATATTTACGGCGTGCTGAGCGCGGCCCTGCCCTGCCCGGCAGCGATCGACACCGACGTCAACGGCGCGGCGCTGGCCGAGGCGCGCTGGGGGGCGGGCGCAGAGGCGGATGCGCCGTCCGATTGCCTATGCTATCTGACGATCGGCACTGGCCTGGGTGGCGGCTTTGCGCTGCATGGCAGGCCACTGCACGGCGCGATGCACCCGGAACTGGGGCATATACTGATCCGCCGGGCGCCGGGCGACAGCTTCGCGGGCGCCTGCCCCTTCCATGGCGATTGTATCGAGGGGCTGGTGAGTGGCCCGGCGCTGGCGACGCGCTTCGGTGTGTCGGGGGACAGAATTGCGGCGGATGATCCGCGCTGGGACGATGTGGCGCATGACATCGCCCAACTGGTCGGCACGATATTGCTGACCACGGCGGCGCGGCAGGTGCTGATTGGTGGCGGAGTTGGCATGGGTCGAAGCGACCTGCTCGACCGGGTGCGAGAAAAGGTTGTGGCGCAATTGAGCGGCTACCTGCCCTTCGTCGATGCCGGCAGCATCAGGAGGATCGTTCGGACGCCAGTGCTGGGGGATCAGGCCGGGCCGCTGGGCGCGGTCGCGCTGGCGATGGATCTGATAAACCGACAGTGAGCTGGACATATGTTAAGGGAAAAATCGTCCCGGACAGCCTTTGGCGCGTGCAGTTCGCCGCATGGCTGTCCGGGATCACAGCGTTATGTGCATTGGAGATGACATGACAACGCTGTCCAAGCGCATTAAGCAGATTCTAGCGCCCAGTTCAATCGCCTTTTATAAGGTCATGCATCGATCACGCCTCAGCCCGCAAACAGATGAGTCGGCACTCCGCGCGCACCGCTATCAACCTCGAAGAAGCCGCCATCAAAAGACGTCGCGTCCAGGCCGATGGCGGCGGAGCTGACGAACATGCGGTCCAGAGCGGGTCCGGCGAAGGTGATGTTGGTGACTTGTCGCGCGGGCAGGTCGATGGAGCGGTCCAGAGCGCCGTCGGGGGTGAAGCGGCTGATTCGTCCGCCGCCCCAATGGGCGACCCAGATGTGCCCGTCCGCATCCACGGTCATCCCGTCGGGATAGCCGTCCGCATCGGTGAAATGGATGAAGGGCTGGCGATCGGCGATCCCGTCCGCCGTGCGGGTAAAGCGGTACATGGTCCGGCGCGCCGTATCGCTATGGTAGAGCCATTTCCCGCAGGGCGAAAAGGCCGGACCGTTAGGGACGCGATAGCCCGTGTCCATCTGCTGCCAGACAAGGTCGGGGTTCAGCCGGTACAGCGAACCGCTGTCCTGTTCTTCCGCCATGTCCATCGTGCCGCACCAGATATTGCCCTGCGCATCGGCTTTGCCGTCATTCATGCGATTGTTGGGCAGGTCCGGTTCCGGGTCGCCGATCGGCGTGATCGTCAGCGGGTCTAGACTGATCGTCGCGAAGCCGCTCTGGAACCCGCCGATAAAGCCGCCGCCCGCCCGCTCGGCGACCCAGCCCAGTGGTTCGGGCATCGCCCAGCGTTCGACCGTACCGCCGTCAAGCGACAGCCGGTTGAGCGCGGGCGCAAGGATATCGACCCAATAGACCGCATTGTCGCGCGCCGACCAGAGCGTCCCTTCGCCCAGCGTGTCAGCCACATCGCGCTCGATCATCTGCCATTGCGCCATGGATCAGCGCTTGACTGAGAGGCGATAGACCATCGCATGATGATAGGGCTTGCCCGGATCAACCCGCGCCGACACGAAATTGGGCTTGTTGGGCGCGTCGGGGAATTTCTGCGGCTCCAGCGCGATGCCGTCGCCCATGCGATAGAGATGCCCGCCCTTGCCGACCAGCGTGCCGTCCAGGAAATTGCCCGCGTAAAATTGCACCCCCGGCTCGGTCGTCAGCACCTCCAGCACCCGGCCCGATGCCGGGTCTTCCAGCCGCGCGGCCAATTCCGGCGTCTTGGTCACGCCCTTGTCCAGCGCCCAATTATGGTCATAGCCGCGCCCGGCAACGATCTGCGGATCGCGCCCGTCGCGAATGCCGTCAGCGACGCGGCGGGGGGCGCGAAAATCGAACACGCCGCCCTCCACCGGCTTCAACTCACCGGTCGGGATCAGCGCGGCATCGACCGGCGTATAGGCCTTGGCGGGGATCGTCAGCAGATGGCCAAGCGCTCCGTCCGGCGATCCTTCGCCAGCCAGATTGAAGATCGCATGGTTGGTCATGTTGACGATCGTGGGCTTATCCGTCTTGGCGTCAAATATGATGCCGAGATTGCCGTCTTCGTCCAGCGTGTAAGTGACGCTGCTATCCAGCTTGCCCGGATAACCCGAATCGCCATCCGCGCTGGTCAGCGTCAGCACCAGCGTCGCGACCGGTCCGCTCTTCACTGACGCGACTTTCCAGACCTGCTTGTCGAACCCCTTGCCGCCGCCGTGCAGTGTGTTGGTCTTGTCGTTGAGCGGCAATTGATAGGCTTTGCCGTCAAGCGAAAAGGCACCGCCCGCGATGCGATTTGCATAGCGGCCCACGGTCACACCGAAATAATTGGGATGATCGACATAGTCTTTGAGGTCGTCGTAGCCGAGCAGGATGTCCGCGATTCTGCCATCCTTGTCCGGCGCAGACAGCGACTGGAGCGTCGCGCCATAGGTCAGGATCTTCGCTGTTACGCCCTGATTGTTGGTCAGGCTGATAACCTCCACCGCGGATCCGTCCGCCAACGTGCCGGCAGGGGTGCGGCTGGCTTCGGCGGCGAGGGCGGACACGCTTGTCAGCGCAAGCGCTACTCCATATGACAGCGTTGTTTTCATGGTGGCGACGTTGTGCATGGGGCTTCCTCTTATGACCGTGACCCATTGACGGGCGGTTTCGGGGAATATACTCAGACAAAATAAGCGGATGCAACCCCTCAAGCGGCTGTGCCGCACTGGAATTTTACGGAGACGGATGAATGGCAGGACCAGTTTCCTCGACCGCCGCGCCAACGGTGACGCATAATCCCGGCACGCGCTACGGCCCGGCGCTTGGCCTGCTGGCCAGCCTGTTTTTCATGTGGGGCTTCATCACCGTCATCAACAATACGCTGCTGCCGCATCTGCGCAGCGTGTTTGACCTGAGCTACACCCAGACGACGCTGATCGAATCGGTCTGGTTCATCGCCTATTTCTTTGCCTCCATCCCGTCTGCCAAGCTGATCGAGCGGGTCGGCTACCAGAAGTCGATGGTGATCGGGCTGCTAATCATGGCGGCGGGCGCAGCGGGTATGACGCTGGCGGCATCCATCCCTTCTTATGGTGTGACTTTGGTCATGCTGTTCGTCATCGCCAGTGGCATCACTTTGTTGCAGGTCGCGGCCAACCCCTATGTCGCGGTGGTCGGCAAGCCCGAAACCGCCTCATCACGCCTCAATCTGGTGCAGGCGATGAATTCGGCGGGCACGATGCTGGCGCCTTTGTTCGGCGCCTATCTGATCCTGGGCCGGTCGAAGGGCGGCACGGCGCAGGGCGATGTCGTCCTCACGCAAGCCGAACGTCTGGCCGACGCGCAGTCGGTGATCCTGCCCTACATCATCGTTGCCGTCATTTTAGTGGTGCTGGCCGTCATCATCGCCCGTTTCCCCCTGCCCGCCATGGGCAATGCGACGTCGCGCCACAGCAAGGAGGAGCGCAAGAAGCACTCGCTCTGGGCGCATCGCAATCTGGTGTTCGGCATCCCCGCAATCTTCATCTATCTGATCGCGGAAATCGGCGTCGCCAACCTGTTCGTCAATTTCGTCAGCCAGCCCGACATCGCCAATCTGACCCATGAACAGGCAGGCAATTATCTCAGCCTGTTGTGGGGCGGGATGATGGTTGGCCGTTTTGCTGGCTCTGCGATCATGCAGAAATTCGATGCTGGCCATGTGCTGGCCGCCTTCTCGATCGGTGCGTTCATCGTCATGCTGGTGACGGTGTTCACCACCGGGCCGATGGCGATGTGGGCGCTGATCCTTGTCGGCCTGTTCCACTCGATCATGTTCCCCACCATCTTCACGCTGGGGATCAAGGGGCTTGGGCCGCTGACCGAGGAAGGCTCCGGCCTGCTGATCATGGCGATCGCCGGTGGCGCGCTGGTGGTGGTGCAGGGCAAGCTGGCGGACGAATATGGCCTGCAATGGTCGTTCCTGCTGACCGCGGCGTGCGAACTCTACATCCTGTTCTACGCGCTATGGGGATCGAAAGTGACCCATGCGCTGCCCGACCAGCCGGTCACGGAATAAGCGGAATAAAGCCGAGGGTCGCACTTCGGAAAAAAGGCCGGAGCGGGATAACCTGCTCCGGCCTTTTTCATTTCTCCCTTTGTAGCGGAGGATTATCCCCCCATTGCGCTGGCCGTGTCCTCCAGCGCCAGATCGACCAGCACGCCCATCGCCTCCGCTGCTGCTGCTGCATCCCCCGCGACGATCGCGTCGAACACGCGGACATGGTCGGGGATCGGGTTGCGCGGCAGGGCGCGGGCGCGCTGCTTATATTGGGTGGTCCAGTTGACCGCCGCGCCGATGCTGGCGGACAGGACCTGGAGCGCGTCGTTGCGGGTCGCGTCGAGGATCGCATTGTGGAAATCGCGGTCCGCCGCCCTGCCCAGATCGGTCGCCAGCGTATGGCGGCGCATCGCGGCCAGCGCATCCTTCATGATCTTGATGTCATTCCTGTCACGCCGCTGCGCCGCCAGCCGGGCAGCGGCCGGTTCGACGATCGCGCGCAGTTCGAACAGGTCGCGCACGAACTGGATGTCCGGCTCCCCGGCAAACGCCCAAGCCAGCACTTCTGGGTCAAGCAGGTTCCAGCGATTGCGCGGCAGCACCCGTGTTCCGGCCTTGGGGCGACTTTCGACCAGTCCCTTGGCGGTCAGAACCTGGATCGCCTCCCGATAGGCGCTGCGCGACACGTCCAGTTCCTCGGCAAAGGCGACTTCGCCCGACAGGACATCGCCCGGCGCATATTGGCCAGACAAGATTGCCGTGCCCAGCTTGTGCGCGATGGCCCCGTGCAATCGCCTGCCCGGCCCGCGTGCCACCTTGGCCGAACCGCCATTTTCCGCGGCTTGCGCATCTGCTGACGGCTTATCCTGTCCCATTCCGGCTCCTCTCACCTTGCGCCTATCAGGCTTGGATCGGTGTAGAATAGAAGCATTGCCATTACCATCATCCTGTAATATGTCGGAGTAATTGAAAGAGTCATCGTGCAAGCATCGCTGTTTTCAGCAGCCGCCTGAGCGCGTGATCACTCGTCATTCAGGATCAGCCAGCGCCGCGAACGGCGTGCGGGAGGAGAGTTTTTTCATGACATTGCGCCTGTTGCAGCATCGTGCCCCCAGCGGCGTCCGCTCCGTTATCGCGGCGCAGGGCGATGCCGCCCATATCGTGCCGGGCTATGCCAGCATCCGCGCGCTGGCGCTCGACGCCATTGCCCGTGGCATCAGCCTGAGCGCCGCGGTCGAAGCGGCCGGCACGGGCGATGCGATCGACATTGCAGCCGCCTTTGCGGCAGGCGAATTGCTGGCGCCGATCGACCATGAAGATGACGCGCATGTTCAGCTGACCGGCACGGGCCTGACCCATCTTGGCTCCGCCGAAGGACGCGACAAAATGCACCGGGAAGCAGCAACGGTCGAAACGCAGACCGATTCGATGCGCATGTTCCTGGAAGGGCTGGAGGGTGGCAAGCCTGCGCCGGGCGCGGTCGGCCAGCAGCCCGAATGGTTTTACAAGGGCGACGGGTCGCAGCTGGTCGGACCGGGCGAACCGCTGGCCATGCCCGCCTTTGCCAAGGATGGCGGCGAGGAGCCGGAAATTGCGGGCATCTACATTATCGGCGATGATGGCCAGCCCTATCGGCTTGGACTGGCGCTCGCCAACGAGTTTAGCGACCATGTGACCGAGCGGCACAATTATCTCTGGCTCGCCCATTCCAAGCTGCGGCAGGCCGCGCTTGGCCCGGAATTGCTGGTCGGCACGCCGCCGGAACATATCGAGGGCGCGAGCCGCATCCTGCGTGATGGCGCGACGATCTGGGAAAAGCCGTTCCTGTCGGGCGAGGGCAATATGTCGCACAGCTTTGCCAATCTGGAACATCATCATTTCAAATATGATCTGTTCCGCCGCCCCGGCGACGTTCATGTCCATTTCTTCGGCACCGCGACGCTCTCCTTCAGCGACGGCATCGCGACGCAGGAAGGCGATGTGTTTGAAATCACCGCCGCGCCCTTCACCCTGCCGGTGCGCAATCCGTTGCAGCGCGCAGAACCAGTCGAAGTGGTCATTCAGGCGCTCTGATCCCCATGGACCCGATCCGTATTGCGATCGTTGGCATCGGCAAGATTGCGCGCGACCAGCATGTCCCGGCGATCCGGGGCAACAACGCCTTCAGCCTGGCCGCGACCGTCAGCCCGCATGATGCCGGGCTGGACGGGGTGCCGCATCTGGCCAGTCTGGATGCGCTGCTGCGCGATGGCCCGGCGGTGGATGCAATCGCGCTCTGCACCCCGCCCCAGGTCCGTTATGATCTGGCGGCGCAGGCGCTGGGGCGCGGTGTGCATCTATTTCTGGAAAAGCCGCCCGGCGCGACGCTGGCCGAGGTGGGCGCATTGCAGGCGCAGGCAGACAAGGTTGGCGTTTCCCTGTTTGCCGCCTGGCACAGCCGCTTTGCCGCTGGCGTCGCCCCGGCGCGCGCCTGGCTGGCCGAGCGCAAAATCCAGAGCGTGTCGATCGTCTGGCGGGAGGATGTGCGCGTATGGCATCCGGGTCAGGCATGGATCTGGCAGCCGGGCGGATTGGGCGTATTCGATCCGGGCATCAATGCGCTGTCGATCGTCACCCATATCTTGCCGCGCCCCTTCTTCCTGAAGGACGCGACGCTGACCCTGCCGGACAATCGCGCCGCGCCAATCGCGGCGGACCTGCATTTTCGCGATACCGGGGGCGCGCCCATTCACATGGATCTCGACTGGCGGCAGACCGGGCCGCAAAGCTGGGACATTGTCGTTGAAACCGACGCGGGGACGCTCAAATTGTCGCAGGGGGGCGCAGTGCTGCACCTGCCCAGCGGCACCGAACATGGCGAAGATGTCGAATATCCCGGTCTCTACAGCCGCTTTGCCGCGCTGATCCGGGGCGGACGATCGGACGTCGATACCGATCCGCTGCGGCTGGTTGCCGACGCTTTCCTGCGCGGACGGCGCGAGACCACAGACGCATTTCACGATTAAGATCATAGGAGAGGACGACATGATCAAAGCCCTGCGCCGCACCACGGCTGCGCTGCTGCTCTGCGCTACTGCGCTGACCACCAGCGCCCAGGCCGACACCGGCGGCAAGCCCACGACCGCGACGATCAACGCCGCCACCCCCGGCCCGGTCTATGACAAGCGCATCTTCACCCAGTTCGCCGAACATCTGGGCAATGGCATTTATGGCGGGCTGTGGGTCGGCAATGACAAGGCGATCCCCAACACCAACGGCTTCCGCAACGATGTGATTGCGGCGCTGCGCAACCTGTCGGTTCCCGTGGTGCGCTGGCCGGGCGGCTGCTTTGCCGACGAATATCATTGGCGGGAAGGCATTGGCGGCAAATCCAAGCGCCCGGTCAAGATCAACACCCATTGGGGCGGCGTGACCGAGCCGAACACGGTCGGCACCCATGAATTTTTCGAGCTGGTCCGACAGATCGGCGCGGAGGCCTATGTTGCGGGCAATGTCGGCAATGGCACCCCGCAGGAAATGGCCGAATGGGTCGAATATATGACCTCGCCCGCCGGCACGCTGGCCGACGAACGGGCGAAGAACGGACATAAGGAGCCGTGGGCGGTCCCCTATTTCGGCGTGGGTAATGAATTGTGGGGCTGTGGCGGCAATATGCGCGCCGAATATGCCGCCGACCTCACCCGCCGCTACGCTACCTTCATCAAGGCACCGCGTGGCACCAAGATCATGAAGATCGCGGCGGGTGCCAATGTCGATGATTATAACTGGACAGAGACGATGATGAAGGTGGCGAGCGGTCAGCTCGACGCGCTGTCGCTCCATTATTACACCATCCCCGGCTCCTGGCCGCCGCGTGCCTCCTCGACCGTGTTTGATGAAGCGGGCTGGGCCAACACCCTGGCCGAAGCGCTGCGCATGGACGACCTCATCACCAAGCATAGCGCGATCATGGACAAATATGATCCGGCCAAGAAGATCTGGCTGGCGGTCGATGAATGGGGCACCTGGTATGCCGATGATCCGGGCACGCATCCTGGCTTCCTGCGTCAACAGAATACGCTGCGCGATGCGCTGGTCGCGTCGGTCCATCTCGACATTTTCGCGCGTCATGCCGACCGGGTGAAGATGACCGCCATCGCCCAGATGGTGAATGTGTTGCAGGCGATGATCCTGACCGACGGTAAGAAAATGGCGCTGACGCCGACCTATCATGTGTTTGAAATGTACAAACCCTGGCAGGACGCGACCGTATTGCCGATCAGCATCGACACCCCTTGGTATAACAAGGATAAATGGTCGATGCCCTCGGTCAGCGGATCGGCAGTGCGGGGTAAGGATGGCAAGGTCCATGTCGGCCTGTCCAACCTGGACCCGAACCAGCCCAACACGGTCACGGTCAAGCTGGATGGCCTGAATGCCGCAAGCGTCACGGGCCGCATCCTGACGGCGGGCGCGATCAACGCGCATAATACATTCGATGCGCCCGACACCGTCAAGCCCGTGGCCTTCACCGGCGCGCAAGTCAGCGGTGGGACTCTCAGCGTCACATTGCCGCCCAAGTCGGTCGTGGTGCTGGAGTTGCAGTAAAAGTCTGGAGCGGGCGGACATTAGAAGAACCGCCGCCCGCTCCTGCCCGCCTGAAATAACGTGCTCCCGCGCAGGCGGGAGCCTAGTCGAAACCGTGGAGCTGGACTCCCGCCTGCGCGGGAGCACGGAGCCTAATATGGGAGAGGCCTGCATGAGGCGACCGACGATCATGGCATGGCTGGGCATCGCCCTCCTCGCCGCCCCTGCCTGCGCCCAGCCGCCCGCTTCACAGCCGCGCGACACGCTCAACAGCCGCCTGACCGGCGACCTCACGCCCACCCATGATCCGGTCATCATCCGGCAGGGCGACATCTATCATGTGTTCAGCACCGGCCATGGCAAGCGGCTGATCGAGACGCGCACCTCGCCCGACCTTATTCACTGGACCGCAGGCGCACCGATCTTCACCGCGCTGCCCGACTGGGCCAAACAAGCAATACCCGGCAGCGACGGCATGTGGGCGCCCGACATCAGTTTCGTGGATGGCCGCTATCGCCTCTATTATTCGGTCTCTACCTTCGGATCGAACCGATCGGCGATTGGTCTTGCCACCAGTCCGACGCTGGACCCCAAAGCCCCCGACTATCAGTGGCGGGACGAAGGGCTGGTCGTCATGTCCAACAAGAGCGACGATTTTAACGCGATCGACCCCAATTTCATCATCGACCGCGAAGGCCGCCACTGGCTCTCGCTGGGCAGCTTCTGGACGGGCCTCAAACTGTTCGAGCTGGACCCCAAAAGCGGCAAGCCCAAAGATCCCAAGGCCAAGCCGGTCGCCATCGCCCGCCGCCCTGCCCCCGCCGGTGGCCCGGCCCCGGTCGAAGCCCCCTTCATCATCGACCATGGCGGCTATTATTGGCTGATGGCCTCCTATGATTATTGCTGCAAGGGCGCGGCCAGCACCTACTACACCGTGATCGGCCGGTCGAAGGCGATCACCGGTCCCTATCTGGGCAAGGATGGCAGCCCGATGCTGGAGGGCGGCGGCAGCATCTTCCTGCGTGCCGACCTTCAGGAGCAGCAACGCTTCCGTGGTCCCGGCCATGCGGGCTGGCTGCATGACAAGGACGGCCAGGATTATGTCGTCTATCACGCTTATGACAAACAAGTGAACGGCACCCCCACCCTGCGGATCGCGCCGGTCCGCTGGGGCGCGGATGGCTGGCCGCAAGCCGATTATTGATGCACCGACCGGAGAGAATGACATGAATTTCACCCTGTCCCGCCGTGGCTTCATTGCCAGCAGCGCCGCCCTGTCCGCCGTGCCGATGATGGCACGCGCCAAGGTCGCCGACGCACCCGTCGCCGGCCCGCAAAACCCGCTCGTCAAACAGCGCGCCGACGCGCAGGTTTTCCGTCATGACGATGGCTATTATTATCTGACCGGCTCCGTACCCGAATATGACCGGCTGGTGCTGCGCCGGTCCAGGACGATCGCGGGACTGACGACCGCCACCGAAGCGGTGCTGTGGCGGCATGAAAAGACCGGCCCCTTGTCCGGCTTCATCTGGGCACCCGAACTGCACCAGATCAATGGCCAGTGGATCATGTATTTTGCCGCCGGTCCCAGCGGTGGGGGCGAGGATGTGTTCCGCATCCGCACCTATGCGGTGCTGTGCGACGGGCCGGACCCGATAACTGGCAAGTGGAGCCTGCTCGGCCAATTCCAGGCACCCTGGGATAGTTTCAACCTCGATTCGACCAGCTTCGTTCACAAGGGCCAGCGCTATTTCGCCTGGGCGCAGCGCGAACCGGGGATCGAGACGAACAGTAACCTGTACATAGCAAAGCTCGAATCGCCGCTGAAGCTGGCGGGCAAGGCGACCCGCCTGACCGTGCCGACGCTCGACTGGGAAATTCGCGGCTACAAGGTCGCCGAAGCGCCCGCCATCCTGCACCGCAATGGCCGCCTGTTCATGACCTATTCGGCCAGCGCCACCGACGCGCGCTATTGTCTGGGGATGCTGACCGCGGACGAAAATGCCGACCTGCTCGACGCCAATAGCTGGTCCAAATCGCCCCAGCCGGTTTTCACAACGTGCAGGGAAACCAGCGTGTTCGGTCCCGGTCACAACAGCTTCACCGTGGATGAGCAGGGCCGCGACATATTGGTCTATCATGGCCGCGATTATGAGGCGATCCAGGGCGATCCGCTGTTTAACCCGGACCGCCATACCCGCGTCCAGCGCCTCTATTACACCGCCGATGGCACCCCCGATTTCGGCGTGCCGGTGGGCAATGGCCCGCTGCCCGAACGCTTTGCGTCGGTCGCGGACGCCAAGCTGCTGCTGGCGCACGACGGCACCCGTCTGATCGCGGGCAACCCCGCTCTGGCCCAGACCCAGTTCCGCCAGACACCTGGCCGCGCCGGGCCGCAAAGCGTCATGCTGTCCCCGATCCTGATGCCCGGCCATTATCTGGTCGCGGGCAAGGACGGGGCGGTCACGCTGGAACCCGACAGCAAAAGCGCTGATTTTGCGCTGCGCAGCCAGTTTGTCCGCCTGACCGACGCCCGGCACGACACTGTCCGCTTCGCCGCCATCGCTACGCCGGGCAAGGCGATCGGCGTCGCCAATGGCCAGATTCGTCTGGTCCGCAGCCGTGACGCTGCGGCACGCTGGCACGCCGACTGATACCGGCTCACCTGCTCTGACAAATAGATAGCCACAAGGGCCGGCCATCGATAGATGGTCGGCCCTTCGCCTGCCCATCCTTCGCGCAAGAAGCGCCCGGAACGTCGCGCCCTCTAGCCTGCGGCAATAATGTCACGGCGCGACCGCCTTTGTAGGCCGCATCCACAAAATTTCGCTTGCACTCCATTTGTCGGAGCAATAATTAGTCTGAGTAATTGAGGCATGGCGAATGGGCCAGCCGCAGGGGAGGATTTGAAATGGCACGTCGGCCGATCGCATTATGTTCCGCATCCATGTTCGCGCTGATGCTGGGCGCCACCGCCCAGGCGCAGACCAGCCCCGCACCCCAGATCGCCGCAGAGGATGACGCGGCCGACATCGTCGTCACCGGCGTGCGCGCCTCGATGATCGGCGCGATCAACGTCCGTAAGGAATCGGTCCAGATCGTCGATTCGATCGTCGCCGAAGATGTCGGCAAGTTGCCCGACAATAATGTCATCGAAGCGCTCCAGCGCGTCACCGGCATTCAGGTCACCAACCGCACCGGCGGCGAAGCGGGCGCGATTTCGATCCGCGGCCTGCCCGATGCGCTGACCACCTTGAACGGTCGCAACATCTTCACCGCGTCCGGTCAGGCGTTCGCGCTTCAGGATCTGTCGGCCAACCTGATCCGTCAGGTTGATGTGTACAAGACCCGCGCCGCCGAACAGATTGAAACCGGTCTGGCTGGCCAGATCGACGTCAAGACCCGCCGCCCCTTCGACTTCGACGGCTTTGCCCTGTCGGCGCTGGCGCGCGGCATCTATAATGAAGAAGCCGACACCTATAATCCCAACGCCGCGCTGCTGATCAGCAACCGCTGGGAAACCGGCATCGGCGACATCGGCATCCTCATCAACGGCAGCTATACCCGCACCAAGTTCCGCGACATGACGACGACTGCGGGCGCGATGGTGCCGTTCCTCACGGAAGGCAATCTGCCCAGCGTCAGCCCGAACCATACCTGCGGTGGCACTCCCAATCCATTCGTGCCGCTGGAACGCATCCAGCCCGGCGATTGCCGTGCGCCCGGCCAAACTATCTGGCAGCCCGGTCAGGAACGCGGTCTTTCATCAGCCGCCGGTTCGACGCTGCCCATCAACGGCATCAACGTCCCCTATTATCTCTCGCGCGACGCGATTTTCAGCTCCGACCTGTACGGCAAGCGGGAACGCCCCGCGTTCAACGTTGCGGTCCAGTGGGCACCCAATGACAGTTCGGAATATACCGCCGAAATGTTCTACAACGGGTTCAAGGGCAACACCTTCAACTCGTTGCAGTTCAGCTTCGCCGACTGGTGGGGCAGCCTGGGTCCGAACCCCGGTTCGACCTTCGAGCTGTATGACGGCACCAACATCATCAAGTCGCGCCGCGCGGGCGACGTGTTCGGCTTCAACAGCGGCGATTTTGCCACCAACAAGACCGACTCCTACGTCTATGCGCTGAACGGCAAGTGGAATGTCGGCGAAGGCGGCAAGATCGTCGCCGACCTCGCCTATCAGAGCAGCACCAACAAGACGTCCTTCATCGCGATGCGCACCACCCGCGTCGCCAAGGCGATCGACGTCGACTTCAACGCCGGTGGCGGCATCCCCTCCTATCATTTCGATGATGACGCGCTGCTGGCGGACCCCGCCCAGTGGACCATCGGCGAGTTTTACGACAACGCCAACAAGTCGAAGGGCAGCGCGCTGACCTTCATGCTCGACGGCGATTATGAGTGGGACGAAGGCTTCATCCGCAAGATCAGCGGCGGCTTCCGTTACGACGATCGCAAGGCGCGCGATTCGGTGCGCACGCAGGATGCCGGCGGCCTGGGCGCGAACCTGTCCACCCTGCCCGCCGAAGCATTGTTCACCAACAGCGGCTTTTATGATGGCCGCGCCGACATTCCGACCAGCTGGGTGCTGCCCAGCGGCTACTGGCTGTCGAAAAATGCCGACACCATCCGTCAGCTCTACAAGAATGATCCGCGCTATGCCGACCGCATCCTGCTGTCGGACCAGATGACGATGACCGATGTGTTCGACATCAACGAAGTCACGCTGGCCGCCTATATGCAGGCTGACGCCGAAGTCTCGATCTTCGGTCGCCCGCTCCAGTTGCAGGCGGGTGTGCGCTTCGTTGCGGTCGATACCAATTTCACCTTCGTCGATCGCTACAGCAATCCGCCGCTGGTGACGCAGGCGGCATCAGGCACGCAGCGCTTCCTGCCCAGCTTTACCGCGCGCTACGAGATTTTCGACAATCTGCGCCTGCGCTTCAACTATGGTGAAACACTGCGTCGTCCGGCCTTTGCCGACCTCAACCCCAATTATACGCTGACCGGCGACCTGACCAATGTTGGTTACGGCACCGGCGGGCGCGGCAATCCGGGGCTGCGGCCGACCACGTCAAAGAATTTCGACTTGGCGGCGGAATGGTATTTCGAACGCAGCAGCGCGATCTATGCCACCCTGTTCCGTCGTGAAATTGACGGGCTGGTGGTGCCGATCACCTCGCTGACCGCGGTGCCGGGTTCGGGCCTCAACACCAACAGCTTCCTCATCACCCGACCGGAAAATGCATCCAAGGGCGTGGAACTGGGGCTGACCTATTTCCCGACCTATTTGCCTGGGCCGCTGAAAGGTCTGGGGTTCCAGGGCAGCCTGACGATCCTCGATTCCAAGCAGAATATCCCGCTGGTCGACATCAACGGCAACGTCACCGGCCAGACCAGCTCATCCTTCTTCGGCGTGTCCGACATGAGCTATAACGCCACGCTCGCCTATGAACGTGGACCGATCGGCGCGCGTCTGTCCTATGTCTGGCGCAAGGAATTTCTGGCCAATAACGAAGCACGCCTGTTCGCCAACCCGATCGGCGTATGGCGCGCGCCGGAAAAGAGCCTGGACTTCCAGTTGACCGCCAAGGTCACCGAACGCCTGGGCCTGACCTTCGACGCGGTCAACCTGACCCGGTCGAAGATGCAGACCTATTACAAGTTTGAAGATGTGGGCGGCCCGGAACAGTTTAACCTGGGCACCACCCTGCTGGCGCGCACCTTCGCTCTGGGTGTCCGCTACAGCTTCAATTAAGCGCCCCGTGGGACGCGGCGTCCCCTCGCCGCCTTCCATGTCTGGCGGTCGTTCCGGGTCTCTCTCCAACCCCGGAACGACCGCCATATTTGTTTTGCGGAGGATGCGATGCGCGCGATGACGATGCTGTTGCTGGCCGGGGCCGCGATGGTCGGCATCGGGGCCGCGCCGCCTCCGCCGACTATGGACACAGCCGCGATCGCCACTCGGCACTTTGGCAATGACGCGCCCTGGTATCGCGATCGCATCCCCTATTTTGAGTCCGCCGACCCGAAACTCGACGCGGTCTATTATTATCGCTGGCAGCTTTATCGTGCGCATCAGCGTGATCTGGGCGCGGACGGCTATATCTCGACCGAGTTTCTGGACGATGTCGACTGGCAGCGCCACCCCTTTGCCAGCCTGAACGACGCCACCGGCTTTCATCTGGGCGAGGGGCGCTGGCTCAATGACCGGCGCTTTGCCGACGATTATATCAACTTCATGTATCGCAGCGGCGGGAACGATCGGCATTTCACCGATCATATGGCGGACGCGGTCTGGGGCCGCTATCTGGTCGATGGCGACCGGGCCGGGGCGGTGCGGCACCTGCCGGTCATGAACCACATCTACCGGCTGTGGGACGACAAATATGACTTCGACAAGGGGCTATATTTCGTCGAGCCGCTGCTGGACGCGACCGAATATACCATCTCCTCGATCGACGCATCGGGCGGCAAGGACGGGTTCCGGGGCGGCGACGCCTTCCGCCCCTCGGTCAACGCCTATATGGTCGCCAATGCCCGCGCGATCGCGAAGATGGCGACGCTGACCGGCGACGCCGCCATGGCCGCCGCCTACACCGCCCGTGCCGACACGCTGCAACAGCGGATATTGGCCGACCTGTGGAGCGACAGGCTCAGCCATTTCATCGACCGGCATCAGTCGCGCAAGAATGCATTTGTCAGCTACTGGCAGCCGATCCGCAACCGGGAACTGGTCGGCTATCTGCCCTGGATGTTCGACATCGTGCCCGATGATGCGAAATATGCCGCCGCCTGGGCGCATCTGCTCGATCCGGCGTCGCTGGCAGGCAAGGCAGGGATGCGCACCGTCGAGGCCAGCTACGAATATTATATGCAGCAATATCGCTATCTGGGCAAAGACCCCGAATGTCAGTGGAACGGTCCCATCTGGCCCTATCAGACGACGCAGGTGCTGCATGGCATGGCCAATCTGCTGGACCATAGCACCCATACCGGCCCGATCACGCGCAGCACTTATATGCGGCTGCTGCGTCAATATGCCGCGCTCCATTATCAGGGGGACAAGCTCGATCTGGAGGAGGATTATCACCCCGAAACCGGCCGGCCGATCGTCGGACTGGACCGCAGCCACCATTATTTCCATTCCGGTTTCAATGACCTGATCCTGATCGGCCTGGTCGGAATCCGCCCCCGCGCCGACAATGTGCTGGAGGTCAATCCGCTGCTGCCTGATGCCGCCGACAGCCAGGCGGTCGGCTGGTTCCGGGTGCAGGACATTCCCTATCATGGCCACCGGATCGCGGTGACATGGGACGCCAATGGCAGCCATTATCGGCGCGGCAAGGGGCTGGCGGTCGAGGTGGATGGTCTGCAAGTCGCCCAGCGCGACACGCTGGGCCGTATCGAAATTCCCCTGCCCCGCGCCGCCGCCCCCACCATCGCCCGCCCGATCAACCGCGCGGTGCAGCTGGTCCGCAGCCAATTTCCGATGGGGTCGGCGTCCAGCAACAGCGACGCCGAAAATGTCCATGACGCGATTGACGGGCGGACATGGTTTTTTCCCGAACTGGCCAATGGCTGGTCGTCCGCTCCTACCCCGGCGCAGCAACATTATGCCATCGACCTTGGCCAGCCCACCGATCTCAGCCGTGCAGAACTGGCCTTCTTCGCTGATGGCCAGCGTTTCGCGGTGCCGCGCACCTATCGGCTTCAGGCGTGGATGGCCGATCGCTGGCAGGACGTCGCCACGCCCAAGGGCAGCCCGATCGCCAATGGCGTCACCCCGCTGCGCTGGCCGGTCGTGCGCACGAGCAAGGTCCGCCTGTTGCTGACCCAACCGGCGGGCAAAGCGACGCGGCTGGTCGAATTCAAGCTGTTTTCGGACTGACGCCTATTCCGCGTCGGGCTGGTTTTCCGGCGCGGCGCGGGCAAAGGCGGGGAGCGTGAGGCAGGCCGCTTCGATCGCGGGGATGCGGCCATAGTCGAAGCGCGCGCCAAAGCGGCGGGCGTTGACGAGTTGCGGCACGAGGCAGATGTCGGCCAGCGTCACCTGATCACCGAAGCAATAGGGACCGCGCCGCCCCGCGATCAGCGCCGCGCAGGCGGCCAGCCCATCCTCGATCGTCTCACGCCCCCAGCCCGTCACCTGCGCCTCATCCAGACCCAGCGCGCGGAGCCGCCGCAATATCTTCAGATTCTGCACCGGGTGAATGTCGCACGCGATCGCCAGCGCAAAGGCGCGCACAAGCGCCCGTGTGACCGGGTCGGCGGGCAGTAGCGGCGGATCCGGGTGGACCTCATCGAGATAGTCGCAAATGGCGATGCTCTGGGTCAGCACCGCACCGTCCACCTCCAGCGCGGGGACCAGCCCCTGCGGATTGAGCGCCAGATAGTCCGGTGCGCGCTGCTCGCCCAGCCGCAGTTGGTGGTAGGCATCGGCATAGGCCAAGCCTTTGAGGTTCAGCGCGATCCGTACCCGGTAGGCGGCGCTGGAGCGATAATAGCCATGCAGGATCATGCCGTCCTCCTATGCCCGTGCCGGTAGCACCTGCGCCCGGCACTCGCCAAAACCGATCGGCACAAAACCATCCGCCCGCGCGACCGCACGCAACATGACCTCATCGCCATCGGCCAGAAAGGCGCGCGTCTCGCCGGTCGGCAGGGTCAGCGGCTCCTTGCCGCCTGCCGACAATTCCATCAGGCTACCAAAGCCCTCTCGCAGCGGCGCGGAAATGGTGCCGGTGCCAAGCAGATCGCCGGGCATCAGGTTGCAGCCATTGGACGCATGGTGGGTGACGATCTGCTGCACCGTCCAATACATATTGCTGGCCGGACCATGGCTGAGCCGCATCGGCGCCATGCCCTCCGCGCGCATCGTGCCGCTGGTGAGATAGACTGCCAGCGTCAGCCCAAGCGCGCCATGCGCTTGATCGTCGGCATCGGCCAGATAGGGCAAGGGTTCAGGATCGCCGTCGGGCCGCGCTGGCTGGGCGATACGGAACGGGGCCATGGCTTCGGCGGTGACGACCCAGGGCGAGATGGTGGAATGGAAATTCTTGGCCAGGAACGGCCCAAGCGGCTGATATTCCCATGCCTGAAAATCGCGCGCAGACCAGTCGTTGAGCAAGCAGAAGCCCGCAATATGATCGGCTGCGTCGCCGATCGCGATCGGCCTTCCCAGATCATTGCCCGGCCCGACCCACACGCCCAACTCCAGCTCATAATCCAGCCGCGCTGTCGGGCCATAGACGGGACTGTCGGCATCGGGTGCCTTGCGCTGGCCGCAGGGTCGCACCAGCGCTTCACCCGACGGGCGGATCGACGAGGCCCGGCCATGATAGCCGATCGGCACATATTTATAATTGGGCAGCAGCGGATTGTCCGGGCGGAACTGGCGACCGATATTATTGGCGTGATGGATGCCGACATAGAAGTCGCTATAATCGCCGATTTGCGCGGGCAGATGCAGCGTGCAATCGCGGGCGACATGGAGATTCGAGGTGACCGTCGCCTGCATCGCCGGGTCGGAGAGCAAAGCGCTGATCGCCCGGCGCAGGCTGCGGCGTGTATCGCCCGGCAGCGCCATCAGCGCGTTGAGCGTGGGGTGGAGCAGCGTGTCGCCGCCCTCTTCGATCAATCCTTCACCAGCGCAGCCCGCGAGATCGAGGATCATGTCACCAATCGCCGTGCCGATGCGTGGCTCGCCGCCAGCGGGCGAAAAGACGCCATAGGGCAGGTTCTGGATCGGGAAATCACCATGACCCTGCGCGCTCTCGACCCAACTGGTCCGCGCCGAATCATGCGTCTCGTCGGTCGTCCACCAGCGCGTCATGGCAGCTGCGCCTTGGGGAAGCCCTGCCAGCAGGCGTCATAATCACCCTGCAACAAGGGCGTTTCCATCGCCCAGCGGGTCGGCCGGAACGGCATACGGCTCTCGATCATGAACGCCATCATGTCTTCTATCCTTTGGGGCGACAGGTCGGCATCCACCGCCTTGCGCCAGCTATCGACGTCCGGCCCATGGCCCGACATGCTGTTGTGGAGACTGCCCCCGCCGGGCGCGAAGCCGTCCGCCTTGGCATCATATTGGCCCTGGAGCAGACCCATATATTCGCTCATCACATTGCGGTGGAACCAGGGCGGGCGGAACGTATCCTCCGCCACCATCCAGCGCGGCGGGAAGATGACGAAATCGACATTGGCGGTGCCAGGCATATCGCTGGGGCTGGTCAGCACGGTGAAGATCGACGGATCGGGATGGTCGTAACTGACCGTGCCGATCGTGTTGAAGCGGGTCAGGTCATACCGACAGGGCGTCAGATTGCCGTGCCAGGCGACGACATCGAACGGGCTGTGATCCAGATCGGTGACCCAGAGCGTGCCGCCATATTTCTGCACGATCTGCGTCGGGCGCTCGACATCTTCATAGGCGGCAACCGGTGCCTCGAAATCGCGGGCGTTGGCGAGGCCGTTGGAGCCGATCGGTCCAAGGTCCGGCAGGCGAAACGGCTGCCCGTGATTTTCGCAGACATAGCCGCACGCCGCGCCGTCGGGCAGTTCAACGCGAAAGCGCACCCCGCGCGGGATCAGCGCGACCTGCAACGGCGCAACCTCCAGCACCCCCATCTCGGTAACGATGCGCAGGCGCCCCTGCTGCGGCAGGATCAGCATCTCGCCATCAGCGCTGAAAAAGGCGCGATCGACCATCGACGCGCTGGCGGCATAGAGATGCACCGCGCAGCCCGTCCCCGCACCGATGTCGCCATTACTCGCGACGGTGATCAACCCATCGACAAAATCCACCCCTGCCCCGGCGGCTGGCGGCGGGTTCCAGCGCAGTCGGTTGGGCGTGTCGACCTGCCCCGACGCGATCAGCGTTTCGCGCGCATAGGGCCGGAACGGCGGATGCCCGGCACTGGGCCGCAGCCGGTAGAGCCAGCTGCGCCGGTTTTCGTGACGCGGCGCGGTGAAGGCGGTGCCGGACAATTGCTCGGCATAGAGGCCGAACGGCACGCGCTGCGGCGAATTGCGCCCGGCCGGCAACGCCCCGGCCACCGCCTCGCTCACATGATGATTGCCCCAGCCGGGGAGGTAATGCATGTCGATCCTCTCCTCGCGTCTCTTATGTCAGGCGTCGACGCTCACCACCCCGCGCCGTATCTGGTCCAGTTCGATACTCTCGAACAAGGCCTGGAAATTACCGTTGCCAAAGCCTTCATTGCCCTTGCGCTGGATGATCTCGAAAAAGATCGGCCCGAACATCGGCTCGGTAAAGATTTGAAGCAACAGCCCTTCGCTTTCGACATCGCCGTCGATCAGGATGCGGTTCGCGCGCAACCGTTCCAAATCCTCGCCATGGCCCGGCACGCGTTTGTCGACCAGTTCATAATAGGTCTCGATCGTGTCCTGCAACCGCACCCCGCGCGCCCGCAGTTTTTCGACCGTGGCGTAGATATCGTCGGTGGTCAGCGCGAGGTGCTGGATGCCTTCACCATGATAGTCGCGGATGAATTCCTCGATCTGGCTATTGTCATCCTTGCTTTCGTTGAGCGGGATGCGGATCGCCTTGTCCGGTGCGATCATCGCCTGGCTGGTCAGGCCCGTCGCCTTGCCCTCAATATCAAAGAATTTCTGTTCCTCGAACCCGAACAAGGTGCGGTAAAATTCGCTCCATACCCGCATCTGCCCGCGCCGGACATTATGGGTCAGATGGTCGAGCAGGTCGAGGCCGACATTGTTGCGCGCCTCCGCCTCGCGCCAGCCGGGAAACTCGGCCCAGTTGGCATAGGGATCACCCCCGTCCGGCATGAAATAGAGGTACGCGCCGCCAATCCCCATGATGACGGTGTCATCCTCCTCGGTCGGCTGCGCGCCATTGGCCAGCGCCCATCGCAGCGCGCCCTTTGGGTCGGCAACACGGAACGCCATGGCGCTGGCCGAGGGGCCATGCATGCCGCGAAACGCCGCGACCCGACCCGCATCGTCGCGGTTGAGCATCAGGTTGATCCGCCCCTGCTTGTAGCGGGTGATATTCTTGGTCGGGTGCCGGTGGGTCGCGGTAAAGCCCAGCGCCTCGAACTGCGCAGCCATCGCTTGCGGCTCTGGCGAGGTGAATTCGACGAACTCGAAACCGTTGAGGCCCAGGGGATTGTCGGCGCTGGCAGTCATATCGGCTCCTCTTGCATTTTCTTATGGGCATAGGCCTGCGTCCCGCGGGTAAAGATGCGGTCGCCGGGCAGGATGGTGTCGGTGTTAAGATCGCTCTGCTGGTCCAGCGCGGCATAAAGCGGCGCGAAATCGGTCTCGACCGTCTGGCGCAACAGCTGGTCGAAACTGTCGATGACGAAATAGCTCTGCTGGAAATCGTCGATCTTGTAGCGGGTCCGCATCAGCCGCTGGAGATCGAACCCCAGCCGGTTGGGCGAGGGATCTTCCAGCGCGAAATGCGATTCGGCGTTGGACGACACGATCCCCGCGCCATAAAGGCGCAGGCCTTGCGGCGTGGCGATCAGCCCGAATTCGACCGTGTACCAGTAGAGCCGCGCCAGCTTCTCAATCGCGCCCAGCCCGTCGGCGCGCAGCCCGCCCTGGCCATAGGCCTGCATATAATCGGCGAACACCGGATTGGCGAGCAGCGGGACATGGCCGAATATGTCGTGAAACACGTCCGGCTCCTCCAGATAATCTTCCTGTTCCGGCGTGCGGATGAAGCGCCCGGCGGGGAAGCGGCGATTGGCGAGATGATCGAAAAATATCCGGTCCGGCACCAGCCCCGGCACCGCCACCACCTGCCACCCCGTCGCAGCCGTCAGCCGATCCGACAGCGTGTCGAAGCGCGGGATGCCCGGCTGGTCCATCCGCAATATGTCGAGGCCAGCGATGAATTCCGGCACAACCCGCCCCGGCAGCATATGCGCCTGCCGGTCGAACAATCGGTCCCACATCGCATGATCGGCCGCGCTGTAGCGGTCCCAGTCCTGCGGGATGGTCCAGTCCTCCGCGGCGTGCGCGGGATGATCGGGCGGGGTTTCGGCCATGGCGACAGCATCGCAAATCGGGCGCGAAATTGCTTTTCAAAATGACCGACTATTCGGCTATAGTTGTAACTACATTTCATAGAATTGCGATTACATGACGAAATTTATCGAACTCGACGCCCTCGATCGCCGCATCGTTACAGAGTTGCAGCGCGACGCCGCGCTCAGCAATGCAGACCTCGCTGAACGGGTCGGCAGCACCGGCCCGTCCTGCTGGCGCAGGGTGAAGGCGCTGGAGGAGGCAGGCGTGCTGCGCGGCGCGGTGCGGCTGGCCGATCCGCAATTGCTGGGGCAGGATGTCACCATCTTCTGCCATGTGCGGATGAAGGATTTTTCCGGCGACTCGATCGCCGCGTTCGAAATGTTCGTGCGCGATCATGACCAGGTGATGGAATGCTATTCCATGTCGGGCGAGTGGGATTATCTGATGCGCGTCGTCGCCTCCAACGTCGCCGATTATGAGCATTTCCTGATGCGCACCCTGCTCAAACATCCCTCCGTCGCGGGCGCATCGTCGCAATTTGCGCTGTCGGTCACCAAATATCAGACGGCGCTTCCCGTGCGCGGCTAGGCGCGCCAAAGCCCCGCCCGGCATTTTCCCCCTTGCCCCGGCGGCATTCCCATGCACAAAGAATGCCAACTGCCCCATGGGCGGGTCAATTTTTACCGGCGGTCAATCCATTGGCTGCAAATATGGACGAGCCATGCACGACGTCACCACCCAGGAACGGCCCGCCGCCGACCACCGCCCGCTGGCCCCGCAGGAGCTGGGCGACGGCCTGTCGGTCATCTCGATCGCCAAAAGCTATGACAAGCGCGTCGTCCTGTCCGACGTGTCGCTGACCGTGGGCAAGGGCGAAGTGGTCGGCCTGCTCGGCCCCAATGGCGCGGGCAAGACGACCTGCTTCTATTCGGTCATGGGCCTGGTCCGGCCCGATCGCGGCCGGATTATCCTTGATGGTCAGGATATTACCGGCCTGCCCATGTATCGCCGCGCCATATTGGGCCTGGGCTATCTGCCGCAGGAAACGTCGATCTTTCGTGGCCTGACCGTGGCGCAGAATATCAGCGCGGTGCTGGAACTGGCCGAGCCGGATCGCGCCGCGCGCGACGCCCGGCTGGAACAGCTGCTCGACGAATTCGGCCTCACGCGCCTGCGCGATTCGGCTGCGATGGCGCTGTCGGGGGGCGAACGGCGCCGCTGCGAAATCGCCCGCGCGCTGGCCGCCAACCCCTCGATCGTGCTGCTGGACGAACCTTTTGCGGGCATCGACCCGCTCTCCATCGCCGACATTCGCGATCTGGTGAAGGACCTTAAAAATCGCGGCATCGGCGTCCTCATCACCGACCATAATGTGCGCGAAACGCTCGAAATCGTCGACCGCGCCTGCATCATCTATGGCGGCCAGATGCTGTTTGCCGGCAGCCCGACCGAACTGGTCGCCAATGCCGACGTCCGCCGCCTTTATTTGGGCGAGAATTTCTCGCTCTGACATGATGGTGGCACGCGCTCACTGTCCTGAATGGACCTTATTCTAATGGCGCTCGGTCCACGCCTCGACATCCGCCAAAGCCAGTCGCTGGTGATGACGCCGCAGCTCCAGCAGGCGATCAAGCTGCTGGCGCTCTCCAATCTGGAGATAGAGGCGTTCGTCGCGGGTGAGCTGGAAAAGAACCCGCTGCTCGACAGCGGCAGCGCGCCTGACGATATACCCGCCCCCGACGGCATCGACCGCGATGTCGATCGCCCGACGCTTTCGGCGGAAACCGGGTCGAGCGACGACCTGATCGGTCAGGGGCTGGGCGGCAGCGATTCCCCGCTCGACGTCGATTATGGCGCGGAAACCTTCATCGACGATGGCCCCGGCGATTGCATGGCCAGCGCCCATGGCACCGGCAGCGGCATGGATGCGCTGTCGGGCGGCAGCGGCGAAGCGCTCGATTTCGACAGTTTCGCCAATCCCGAACCCAGCCTTCAGGAACATCTGATGGATCAGGCCCGCGCCGCTTTGTCGGGCATGGACCTGATCGTCGCGGGCCAGCTGATCGGCCAGATCGACCCGGCGGGCTATCTGGAGGCCAATCTGCTCGAAACCGCCCATGCGCTCGGCCTGCCGCTCTGCGATGTCGAACGGGTGCTGGGCGTCATCCACACGTTCGACCCCACCGGGGTTGGCGCGCGATCCCTCTCCGAATGTCTCGCCCTGCAAGCCAAAGAGGCCGACCGCCACGATCCCTGCATGGCCCGATTGCTCGCCAATCTCGATCTGCTGGCGCGCGGCGCGCTGCCGCAGCTGCGCCGCATCTGCGGCGTGGATGAGGAGGATATGGCCGACATGATCCGCGAGTTGCGCGGCTATGATCCCAAACCGGGCCTGCGCTTTTCCAGCGATCGCGCCGCGCCGGTCACCCCCGACCTGTTCGTGCGGCCCACCGCCGATGGCTGGGCGATCGAGATCAACAGCGCCACCCTGCCTCGCGTCCTCATCAACCGCAGCTACTATGTCGAACTGGCGTCGGGCAAGCAGGACAAGAGCGCCAAGGCCTGGCTCGCCGACTGCCTCGCCAGCGCCAACTGGCTGGTGAAAGCGCTCGACCAGCGGCAGAAAACGATCATCAAGGTCGCCAGCGAGATCGTCCGTTGCCAAGAGGATTTCTTCCGCAAGGGCGTCGCGCATTTGAAGCCGCTGACCCTGCGCACCGTCGCCGACGCCATCGCCATGCATGAATCCACCGTCAGCCGCGTAACGTCGAACAAATATCTCTCCTGCCCGCGCGGCCAGTTCGAACTCAAATATTTCTTCACCAGCGGCGTGTCCAATGCCGAAGGCGACGGCGCGGTGTCCGCCGAAGCGGTCAAGAGCCACATCAAAACGCTGATCATGGCCGAAGAACCCCATGCCATCCTGTCGGACGACACCCTCGTCGATCTGCTCCGCGCCAAGGGCATGGACATAGCCCGCCGCACGGTCGCGAAATATCGCGAGGCGATGGGGATCGGATCGTCCGTGCAACGGCGGCGGCAGAAGGCGTTACAGGGGAAAGCGGCTTAGGCGGGAAGGCAAAAACGGAGCATCCACCCTGTCCTACAGACCCTCACCCCTGCTATACCCGCTGCGGCTCCTTCCCATCGTCCGCCCCTCCCCAACCCGCACCAGCGGATGACCGACTTTGCGCCTATTCTTCATGCGCGATATGGGCGAACTTAGCGAAGTTCCGCGGCCATCACCGGTCCCGCGCCAAGGAAATATGTGACGCCAAGCCGCTTGACCCTGCCCGCCCGACCGGCAAAAGCAGGGGATATTCGCCGTTCAGGGACCGCCCCGTTTCATGTCGATCGCCTATCTCAATGGTGCCTTTTTGCCGCTTGATCAGGCGCGGATTTCGCCGCTGGATCGCGGTTTCCTGTTTGCCGACGGCATTTATGAGGTCGCCGCGGTGATCGATGGCGGGCTGGTCGACAGCGCCAGCCATCTCGCCCGGCTGCAACGCTCTGCCGACGCGCTCGGCATCGGCCTGCCGTTCAGCCTTGCCGAGATTGAGGCGGTGCAGAAGCAGCTCGTTGCCCGCAATGCGCTCTATGAAGGCCTTGTCTATCTTCAGCTCACCCGTGGCGCGGACACGACCCGCGACTTCCTGCCCTCGCCCGATACCGCGCCGACCCTGTTCCTGTTCGTGCAGGACAAGCCCTTCCTGAACGTCCCCGCCGTCACCACCGGCATCGCGGTGGCCACGATGCCAGACCTGCGCTGGAAAAGGCGCGACATCAAAAGCACTGGCCTGCTGGCCCAGGCGATGGCCAAGCAGGCCGCGCGCGACGCGGGCGCGCAGGAAGCCTGGCTGGTCGAGGACGGCTTCGTCACCGAAGGCGCTTCCTCCACCGCCTTCATCGTCACCGACGAAGGCATCATTACCCGCCCTTATTCGCAGGCGGTGCTGGCGGGCTGCACTGGCGACGCGCTGACGGCGCTGGCCGCCGAAAGCGGGCTGGCCGTCATCCGCCGCCCCTTTACCGTCGCGCAAGCGCTGGCCGCGAAAGAGGCATTCATCACCAGCGCATCGACCCTGTGCCAGTCGGTCGTCACCATCGACGGCCAGACCATCGGCAGCGGCACCCCCGGCCCGGTCGCGATGCGGCTACGCGCGCTCTATATTGAATTCGCCCGCGCGACCGCCGTGTGACAACTGACTCCGTTTTGGAGAGAATGTTGCCCTGTCCTAAAATAATAGGAAATTTCCTTCATCCTCCCGCCAAATTGGACAGAAAATGTGCCCCCGCCACCCCTTTACCATGACCAAATGAAGCCATTGCTCCAGACCCTGTCCAAAATGGCGAATATGCAGGGCTGAATCGATCCGTTCTTGCTTTATTCTTTAGAACGAAGCTAGAACGGGATTCGGACCATGATGGAAGATTTTTCCTACGCCTCGCCGCTGACGAGCCATAGCGCACCGCTGACGCCGCGCGATGATCGCGCCAGTCTGCTGGTGATCGCCGACCAGATCGATGCCCCCGCTCTGGAGCCGGTCGCTGCGGCGGCAGGCTTCCGCCTGCTGGGGCTGACCGCGCTGGCCGATGCGCCGGTGCGGCTCGATCTTCAGGCGCAGTGTGACACGATGCTGGTCTTTTGCCCCACCATGACCCCGCTGCTGGAACGGTTGCTGGTGCAGCTGGAAACCCAGGCGATCCAGGCTGGCATGGCGGTCATCCTGGTCGCCGGATGGGATACGGTCGAACTCGCCTTCGCCTGCCTGCGCAGCCCGCATACGCAATTGCTGTGCGATCCCGACCGGGTCGAACTGGCCGCCGCACTGGTCGCCGCCGGGGATCGTCGGCCAGCGGCGGGCCAGGTGCATGAAATCGACCGCGAAAGCGCCCGGCTCCAACAATTGAGCGAGGAAGTCGGTCGCCTTGCCCGCACCCTCGACGCGCTGACGGAGCGGACGCGGGTGGCTACCCCCAGCTTTGATCTGGGCCAGCGTATTTCCGATCGGCCGAGCGACTATATCGGGATGCCCGCACTCGCCCCGATCGGCGGCGAAACGACGCGCACCGACGCGCCAGCCATCACCGCCACACAGGTTCGCGACCTGCTGCGCGCCCGCCGCATCCGCGCCGATTTCCTGCCCGGCGACCTGTTCGCCGATCCCGCCTGGGACATGCTGCTCGATCTGCTGGCCGCCAGGCTGGAACATGAGCGCGTGTCCGTTTCCAGCCTGTGCATCGCCGCCGCCGTGCCGCCCACCACTGCGCTGCGCTGGATTCGCACCCTGACCGACAAAGGGCTGGTCGAGCGACAGGCCGATCCGCATGACGGTCGCCGCATCTTCATCGCGCTGGCCAACGAGGCTGCCGAAGCACTGATCCGCTGGTTCGGGGTCAGCCGCCGCCTGCTCACGGCCTGACTCCCGGCTTGACGCCCCGGCATTTTTCCCTAGATAGACGCTTCTCCGCAGGAGCGGGCGATTAGCTCAGTTGGTAGAGCGTCTCGTTTACACCGAGAATGTCGGCGGTTCGAGCCCGTCATCGCCCACCAGTTTTTCGGGACACTGCCCCGCAAAACGGTCGAGCATGAGCGGAGGCCGATAATCAAACCGCCTGCGTATCGTTCATCCTGTGGCAAGCATCGCTGCGGCACCATCGCGCCATGCCTTTTGCAGCCCTTCTTGGCGGCACCATTGCCCCTGCCCTGCTGATGCTGTCGCCGCTGGCGGTGATGGCGGCCAGCGATTGTGCCGATTGGAAGCCAGCGGCCAAGGCGGCGAAGGGCGGCACGGACAATCCCTGCAAAAGGCCGCGCCTGCCGCTGATGTAGCCGCCTGTCCCATATTGCAGCGCAGCGTCGCCGCTGCTAGGTCCGCGATCATGATCCAGCCGCCCGAAATCCTCCGAGTCTCCAAGTCCCGCGTCTCCTGCGACGGTTCGGGCGATATTCCAGCCGCGCTCGGCCATCCGCGGGTGTTTCTGGAAATTGACGAGCATGGCTATGTCGATTGCGGCTATTGCGACCGCCGCTTCGTGCTGGCCGGTGGCGTTGCCGATACCGGCGACGTCGGCAACCTGCCCGACATCGCTTCGGGTGCCAGCCTCTAACTTTTCCTTTGGGCCTGGATGATGTCGTCCCTATATCGGGGGCATGACTGATCTCTCCGCCCACTTCACCGACGCCCGTGGCCTGCTCTATCGCCCCGGCCTGCTTGATCCCGACGGCGCGCGTCGCCTGACCGCCGATGCGCTCAAAAGCTGCGACGATGGTGAACTCTATCTGCAATATCGCGCCAGCGAGAGTTTCGGTTTCGATGACGGGCGACTGAAAACCGCCGATTATTCGACCGATGCCGGGTTCGGCCTGCGCGGCGTGTCGGGCGAAATGACCGGCTTTGCCCATGCCAACGACATCAGCGAAGCCGCGATCCGCAAGGCGGCGCAGACGCTGACCCTGCTCGATCCCGCCACCACCACGGCAGCGCCCCCGCCCCAGCGCACCAACCGCCATCTCTATACCGACGCCAATCCGCTGGAAATCGTCCCCTTCGCCGAGAAGGTGACGCTGTGCGCCGCGATCGACGCCGCCGCCCGCGCCCGCGATCCGCGCGTCGCGCAGGTGTCGGTCAGCCTGGCGGGGAGCTGGTCGGTGGTGGAGATCGTCCGCGCCGATGGCTTTACCGCCACCGACATCCGCCCGCTGGTGCGGCTCAACGTCTCACTGATCCTGGAAGAGGATGGCCGCCGGGAGACCGGCAGCTTCGGCATTGGCGGGCGCTATCTCTACGATCAGGTGATGGAACCCGCCGTCTGGAACCGGGCGATCGACGAAGCGCTGGCGCAGGCGCAGGTCAATCTGCGCTCCGTCGCTGCGCCGGCAGGTGAAATGACCGTGCTGCTTGGCCCCGGCTGGCCCGGCGTGCTGGTGCATGAAGCGATCGGCCATGGGCTGGAGGGCGATTTCAACCGCAAGGGCACCAGCGCCTTTTCCGGTCGCATCGGCCAGCGCGTCGCGGCGCCGGGCGTCACCGTGGTCGATGACGGCGCGATCGCCAATCGTCGCGGATCGCTGTCCATCGACGATGAAGGCACGCCGACGCGGGAGAATATCCTGATCGAGGATGGCATCCTCAAAGGCTATATGCAGGACCGGCTCAACGCCCGGCTGATGGGGGTCGAGCCGACCGGCAATGGTCGCCGCGAAAGCTATGCCCATGGCCCGATGCCACGCATGACCAACACCTTCATCAAAGGCGGCAATGACGACCCGGAAGAATTGCTGTCGCGCATGAAATCGGGCATTTTTGCCAAAAGCTTTGGCGGCGGGCAGGTCGACATCGTGTCGGGCAAGTTCGTCTTTTCCTGCACCGAGGCCTATAGGGTCGAAAATGGCAGACTGGGCGATCCTATCAAGGGCGCGACGCTGATCGGCGACGGGCCGACCGCGCTGACCAAGGTGGTCGGCATTGGCCATGACTGGGCGCTGGATGAAGGCATCGGCATGTGCGGCAAGGGCGGACAGAGCGTGCCTGCGGGCGTCGGCCAGCCGACCCTGCTGATGGAGGGACTGACGGTCGGCGGCACGGCGACCTGACGCTTTGCCGCTACGGATCGCGGAACCGGGTGGGCGGGTCATCGGTATAAGCTTCATGAACATGCTGACCGACAGCCATGACCCCGTGACCGCCGACTGGGCGGCGGCGATTCTCGACTTCTGGTTCAACCAGGTTGGCGAGGCTGGCTGGTACAGTCATGACCCCGCGCTTGATCATCAATGTAGGGCAAGATTTCACGCATTATGGGCCGAAAAGCAGGCTCTCCCCGCCGACGCTTTCCTGGGCCGCGCCGACGATGCGCTGGCTGCGGTCATCCTGTTCGATCAATTGCCGCGCAACATGGCCCGCGATACGGCGCAGGCCTATGCCACCGACCCGCTGGCGCGGGAGGTGGCGCGCGGCGCGATTGCCCATGGCTATGACATCCAGATCGGGGGCGCTGGGCGGCTGTTCTTCTACATGCCGTTCCAGCATAGCGAGGCGCTGGAGGATCAGGAACTGTCGCTGACCCTGTTTGAAGGGGCAGGCGATACCCGGTCGATTGATTTTGCCCGGCAGCATCACGCAACCATCGTCCGCTTTGGCCGTTTCCCGCATCGCAACGTCGCGCTGGGGCGATCCACGCTGCCCGAAGAAGCCGTTGCCGTTGCGGAAGGCGCGCAATGGTAGGCTGATACTGCCTATTTTTTGAGCATCGAAACGACGCTGCCCATTTTTTTGGCGCTGTCTATCAGGTCACCGCGCCGCAAGCCCGCGTTAACCCGCGTTTAACAAATTGGCACGGCTCTTGCTGAGTAGTCCCCGCACACCAGTAACAGGGGGCGACATGAAACTTGTCATGGCTATCATCAAGCCGTTCAAGCTTGACGATGTCCGCGAGGCACTCTCCTCGCTCGGCATCGCAGGTATGACGGTCAGCGAAGTTAAGGGCTTTGGCCGCCAGAAGGGGCAGACCGAAATCTATCGCGGCGCTGAATATTCCACCAACATGGTCCCGAAGATCAAGATCGAGGTGGTCTGCGACGACGACCTTGCGCCGCGCGTCGTGGAAGCGACACAGGCGGCCGCCAATTCGGGCGCCATCGGCGATGGCAAGATCTTCGTCCTCGATGTCGGTCAGGCCGTGCGTATCCGCACCGGCGAGACCGGCGAAACCGCGCTGTAAGAAGGGGGAAATAATGACCTTTTCCAAGAAACTTTGCGGGGTAGCGGGGGCGCTTGGCCTGACCCTGCTCGCCGCGTCGCCGGCATTTGCCGGCCCGATCAAGGCGCCTGACGCCGCTGCCATGGCCGGCATGGTCAACAAGGGCGACGTCGCCTGGATGCTGATCTCCGCCGCTCTGGTGCTGATGATGTCGATCCCCGGCCTCGCCCTCTTTTACGGCGGTCTGGTCCGCAGCAAGAATATGCTGTCGGTCCTGATGCAGGTTTTCATGATCGTGTCGGTCGCGGGCCTGGTCTGGGTCTGCTGGGGCTACAGCCTCGCCTTCACCAGCAATAATCCGTTTATCGGCAACTTCTCCAAGGCGTTCCTGATGGGGGTCGATGCCACCACTTATGCAGCGACGTTCAGCAATAACGTCTATCTGCCTGAACTGGTGTTCGTCGTGTTCCAGATGACCTTTGCCATGATCACCCCGGCCCTCATCGTCGGCGCTTTTGCCGAACGTGTGAAGTTTTCGGCGCTGATCGTGTTCGTGGTCGCCTGGCTGACCGTGATCTATTTCCCGATCGCACACATGGTCTGGTACTGGGCTGGCCCCGACTTCCTGGCTGATGCACCGACCGACACCGGCTTCCTGTGGGGCATGGGCGCGCTTGATTTCGCGGGCGGCACCGTCGTCCACATCAATGCGGGCATCGCTGGCCTGGTTGGCTGCCTCATGATCGGCAAGCGCGTTGGCTTCCCCAAGGAACCCATGCCGCCGCACTCGCTCGTCATGACCATGATCGGCGCAAGCCTGCTGTGGGTCGGCTGGTTCGGCTTCAACGCCGGTTCCAACCTGGAAGCCAATGCCGTCACCGGCGTCGCCTTCATCAACACCATGGTCGCCACCTGCGCAGCTGCCGTCAGCTGGGCGCTGGTCGAACAGTTCCACCATGGCAAGCCTTCGCTGCTGGGTGCCGTCACCGGCGCTGTCGCTGGCCTCGTCGCCATCACCCCGGCAGCGGGTCTGGGCGCGCCTATGACCTCGGTTGTCCTGGGCTTCGTTGTCTCGCCGATCTGCTACATCTTCGTCGCCTTCGTGAAGGGGAAGCTCGGCTATGACGACAGCCTGGACGTGTTCGGTGTCCACTGCGTCGGCGGTATCGTTGGCGCCATCGCCACCGGCATCGTCGCTTCTCCGGCGCTGGGCGGTCAGGGTTATTTCGACTATACCGTCTTTCCGGCGGGTTTCGATGCCTCGGCCTACAGCATCTCCGGTCAGGTCATCACCCAGATCAAGGCGGTCCTGTTGACCCTCGTATGGTCCGGCGTGGGTAGCGCGATCCTCTTCTTCATCATCGACAAGACCATCGGTCTGCGTCCGAGTGCCGAAGATGAACAGCAGGGTCTGGATCTCTCCAGCCACGGTGAGCGCGCCTATAATATGTAAGACTTGGCAGGGCGGGCCGCCCGAAAGGGACAAGGCCCGCCCGCCCCACTATGTTCCTCCTGCGAACATGCCTTGGGCCGATGCGAAAGCATCGGCCTTTTTTTTGGTCCTGAAGAAGCGGGTCAGGCGGTGGGGCGGGTCCACAGTCCCGTTGGGCGCGGCGTGGTCGCGGGCCAGCGGCGGGCGCGGCCGATCACCTGCCAGCCGGATCGCACAACCCATAACAGCTTGTCGGATTTGGGCGTGACGACGCGCTGGTCCCACGCCTGTTCGCCACGCCGCGCCACTTCGCGGGCGATGTCGCCATAAATGCCTGCTGCGGCCAGCACCGCCCAGGCCGCGCGGGGCGGGAGTGCGCCGGTGCCGTGGCGGGCGCTTTGTTCATAGGCCGCCGCCATGTCTGCCATACGCTGACCCAGCCGGGCCAGGCGCGGGCGAACCCATGGCTTCATATGCTCGCCGGGCGGGATGTCCATTTCGGCCAGCCATTCTTGCGGCAAATAACAGCGGTCGGCCGCTTCATCCTCGCTAATGTCGCGGGCGATATTGGCGAGCTGAAATGCCAGTCCCAGATCGCAGGCGCGGTCGAGCGTCGCGCTGTCGTCAGGATCAACCCCCATCAGCACCGCCATCATGCAGCCGACTGCACCCGCGACATGATAGCAATAAAGCAGCATGTCGTCCTGGCTGCGCGGTCGCCAGTCGCGGGCGTCGAGCGCGAACCCCTCGATCAGGTCATGGGCATAGCGGGCGGGGATCGCACATTCGCGCATCACCACGCCAAAACCGTCAAAGGCCGGGTCGCCGGTCGCCTCACCCCGCAGCGCCATGTCGGTCAGCACGCGGATGGTCGAGAGTCGCGCCTGCCCGTCGGTCACGCCGGTGAGCGTACCGCCATGGTCCTGCCCGTCGGCAATATCGTCGCATTTGCGGCACCAGGCATAGAGCAGCCAGGCGCGTTCGCGCGTCTGCCGGTCGAACAGGGTGGAGGCCATGGCGAAGGATTTGGAGCCGCGCGCGATGCTCGCCTGGGCATGGGCGACGAGGGCGGGGCGGTCGAGGGTCAGGGAGGGAAAAGCACCTGGGGCACTCCCCCACCCCAACCCCTCCCCTGAAGGGGAGGGGCGATCCATCACAACCGATCCGCCTTCATCGCGAAGATGGTTTCGTGCGGCTGATAGACCGCCATGGCGTCGAGCAGGGTGTCGATGCCGTCGGCATGGAGCAGGATGCCCGCATGTTGGGCGCGGATGAAGCCTGACTCCACCATCTGGCGGTTGAAGCCGATCAACTGGTCATAGAAGCCGCCGACATTGAGCAGGCCGACCGGCTTTTGATGATAGCCCAGTTGCGACCAGCTGATCGCTTCCCACAACTCATCCATCGTGCCGACGCCGCCCGGCAGGGTGACGAAGCCGTCCGACAGGTCGGTGAACAGTTGCTTGCGCTGGTGCATGGTCTGGACGACGTGCAGCTGCGTGCAGCCGCGATGGGCGACTTCCGCGCCAACGAGCGCTTCGGGGATGACGCCGATCACCTCGCCCCCCGCGTCCAGCGCAGCATCCGCCACCGCGCCCATCAGGCCAAGGCGACCACCACCATAGACGACGCCGATGCCGCGCGCGGCCAGGGTGCGACCGACATGGCGGGCGGCTTCGATGAAAGTGGGATCGGCTGGGGTTGCCGATCCGCAATAGACTGCCAATCTTTTCATACTCTTCCCATATTCACATATGGCATATCTGATACTATCATTATATATCAGATACTTAACTTGCAGATGCCATATCGTCGATCATCAGCGCCGCGGTCGCCTTCGCGCTGCCGACGACGCCGGGGATACCCGCGCCCGGATGCGTGCCTGCGCCCACCAGATAGAGGTTGGGGATCACGTCATCGCGATTATGCGCGCGGAACCAGGCGCTCTGGGTCAGTAGCGGCTCCAGGCTGAAGGCGCTGCCCAGATGCGCGTTCAGATCCCGCCCGAAATCGGACGGCGCATAATGGAATTGGGTGACGATGCGCGAACGTATGTCGGGGATCAGGCGATGCTGGATCTCGTCCAATATGCGTTCGGCATAGGCGGGCGCGAACTGGTCCCAGTCGATCGGCAGCTTGCCCATATGCGGCACCGGGGCGAGCGCGTAGAAGGTCGAATGGCCTTCGGGCGCCATCGACGGATCGGTGACGGTCGGGTGGTGCAGATAGAGGGAGAAATCCTCCGGCAGCACGCCATGATCGTAAATGTCGGTCAGCAGCCCCTGATAGCGCGGCCCAAACAGGATCATATGGTGCGGGATGCCGGGCCAGCTGCCCTTGATGCCGAAATGCAGCACGAACAGGCTGGGCGACCAGCGCTTGCGCGCCAGTGTCTCGCCCTGTTTTTGCCCGCGCGGATGGTGGGCCAGCAGATCGCGATAGCTGTGCATCAGGTCGGCATTGCTGGCGACCGCGTCCGCCTCCCCGCGCCAGCCGGACGCGGTATGGACGGCGGTGACCTTGTCGCCATGGGTTTCGATCCGGGTCACCTTGTCACCCAGCCGCAATGTGCCGCCCAACCGCTCGAAATGGGTCGCCATGCCCTGCACCAGACGGTTCGTCCCGCCCTTGGCGAACCAGACGCCGCCATCCTTTTCCAGCTTGTGGATCAGCGCATAGATGGCGCTGGTGTTCATCGGATTGCCGCCGACCAGAAGCGTGTGGAAAGACAGCGCCTCGCGCAGCTTGTCATTCTTCACATAGGAAGAGACGATCGAATAGACCGAGCGCCAGGCCTGATATTTGGCAAGAGCGGGCGCGGCCTTGATCATCGAGGCGAAGTCGAGGAAGGCGACGGAGCCGAGCTTACGATACCCTTCCTCATAGACGCCGGCGGCATAATCGAGGAAGCGTTCATAGCCTGCGACATCGGCGGGATCGAGCTTGGCGATCTCCGTCCGCAGCGAAGCTTCGTCATTGCTATAGTCGAAATTGGTGCCGTCGCGCCAGTTGAGGCGATAAAAGGGGCTGACCGGCATCAGCGTGACGTCCTGCGCCATGTCATGCCCCGACAGACGCCACAGTTCCGACAGGCAATCGGGATCGGTGATGACAGTCGGCCCGGCGTCGAAGGTGAAGCCGTCCTTTTCCCACATATAGGCGCGCCCGCCGGGACGGTCGCGCGCCTCCACCAGCGTGGTGTCTATGCCGGCGGATTGCAGGCGGATGGCGAGCGCCAGCCCGCCAAAGCCTGCGCCGATGACGATCGCTTTTCTGGTCATCAGGCGGGCGGATTCAACAATGTTCGCATGGCATCCCTTATGGGCACGGGGGGGCGTCCGCACAAGATGCGGATGCGGTCGGTAAGGGTGGAGCGTCCGGCATAGAAGCGCTGGATGAGCGGTGCGGACAGGCGATAGAAGCGGGCGAAGATGCGCCAGCGCTGGTCGGGTTGCGCCGCGCCGAACAGCATCTTGCCGAGCAGGCGGTAATAGCCGCCATTGCGCCAGTGGGCAGCGGCGCGGGCGCGGGTGACGGCGGCCAGACGATCAAGCGGCTGGTCCACCAGCCAGGTGGCAAAGCGCACCGCGTCAGGGAGCGAATAGCCGGTCATCGGTTGAAACAGGCCAGCGCGCACACCGGCGCGCGCGACCGGATCGTCGCTGGGCCAATAGGCGTCGAAATCGCCGCCATGGACGACTGGCAGCACCCCCTGTTCGCGGTGGATGACGGTGCCGTGCCAGCCCTTGGCCTGCGCATAGGCGGCGATGCGCGCGCCGATCGTGGCGACGTCGAGCGCCGGGCTGTTGCTGTAATAAGTGTCCTCCATGAAGATGGTGCGCGCGTCCCATGGCAGCAGATAGACGAAGCGATAGCCGTCGATCTGATCCACGGTCGCGTCCATGATCACCGGCCGGTCGATCCCGTGCGGCGCATCGAGCCGCAGCGTATGGCCGACAAATTTCTGCCAACCGCAGCGCAGCATCGACAGGTCGCCCGCGCCACGCGCGTCGATCACTGCGCCCGCTGCAATCTCTCGCCCGTCGGCCAGGGTGATGCCCGACGGTGACACGGACATGGCATCCGCCCCGGTCAGCACCGCATCGCCCAGCATGGCGCGGACATGGGCGTCGAGCCGGGGCGAGGCGACACTGTTATAGGGGGTGTCGAGCCGCCGATGATGGCCGGGAAAGCGGACTTCATGGCCCTGCGGCCAGCGATGGCTGACCAGCGGATCGACCAGCCAGCGGTCACCCGGCACGACATCGCCATCGAAGAAGGACCAGATATGATTGCCGCCAATGACCGCGTCACGCTCGATCAGCGCCAGCCGCACATCGGGCCGCCGCGCGGCGAAGGCGAGCGCGATCAGGCTGCCCGCAAGGCCGCCGCCAAGGATCGCCAGATCGCATTCCACCCGCTTGGTCATGCCATCCTGTTAGGGGAGGCGATAGGACAAGGCCATGACGGAAATGGCGCGGCGGCATGGTTTTTGGGGAAGCAGCTGGAGACAGGTGCGCCGTCGGGCGCGCGTTGGTTTTCCTGTCCCCGTTCGTTTCGAGCGAAGTCGAGAAACCTGCGCGCGACGTTTCTCGACTTCGCTCGAAACGAACGGAGGTTGGCAAATCAGGCTCTAGCTAGTGTATCAAATATAGGATAGGGGGCTATCCTATGCATATTATCGCGGATCGGGACAAATTGCTGGCGCGGGTGCGCCGGATCGCGGGGCAGATCGCTGCTGTCGATCGCCAGTTGACGGGGGACGCAGGCTGTTCAGAAACGCTGCAACTGGTGGCGTCGGTGCGCGGCGCGGTGGGCAGTTTGATGGAGGAGCTGATTGAGCAGCACATGCGTGAGCATGTCGCCCGGCCCGGCCTGACCGATGCCGAGCGCACAGCTGCAAGTGAGGAAATGCTGGCGCTGATCCGCCGCTACGGGAAATGACGATGCATAAGGACCACCATCATCACGGGCATGACGATCACGGCCATGACCATGCGCCGCCTTCCACATCCACGGAGGGCGAGGACAGCCATTATTTCGACCATATCTATCTGTCCGCCGGGCATGACGAGAATGCCAAGCGCACCCTGTGGGTCGTCTGGCTGACCGCCGCGACCATGGTGGTGGAGATTGTCGCGGGCTGGACCACCGGGTCGATGGCGCTGCTGGCCGATGGCTTTCATATGGCCACCCATGCGGGCGCGCTGGCGGTGGCGGCGGCGGCCTATGGCTATGCCCGGCGGCACGCGCGCAACCCGCGCTATACCTTTGGCACCGGCAAGGTTGGCGATCTGTCGGGCTTTGCGTCCGCGCTGTTGCTGGGCGTCATGGCGCTGTTCATCGCGATCGAATCGGGGATGCGCTTCTTTCAGCCGGTCGATGTCGCCTTTGGCGAGGCGACGTTGGTGGCGGTCGTCGGGCTGGTCATCAACATCATCAGCGCGCTGCTGCTGGGGCATGACCATAGCCATGATCATGGTCATGACGGGCACGACCACGGCCATTCGGACAACAACCTACGCGCCGCCTATGTGCATGTGCTGACCGATGCGCTGACGTCGGTGCTGGCGATCGCGGCGCTGCTGGCCGGGCGCTATCTGGGCTGGGGATGGATGGACCCGGCGGTCGGCCTGCTGGGCGCGGTGGTGATTGCGCGCTGGGCCTGGGGCCTGATGAAGGATACCGCCGCGATCCTGCTCGATACCGCCGAACCCGCGCTGATGGCCAAGGTGCGGACGTTGGTGGAGGCCGAGGGCGCGACCATCCGCGACCTGCACGTCTGGCGCATCGGACCCCATGCCCATGCGTCGATCATCAGCCTGGCGCCGGGCGCTGATGTTGCGCGGGTCCGGGCGCGGGTGCGGACGTTGCCGCGGATGGAGCATGTGACGGTGGAAGGCTGATTGCGCAGGCTTAGGTGTCGGCCAGCAGCGCTTCGAAATCCTGACCGCCATAGAAAATGCCGACGAACACGACGGTTTCGCCCTCGACCGCATAGGCCATTGTCACGCGCCGTCGCCAGGCCGTGGTGCGCAGACCTGGGCGGATGTCATCGCGCGGGGTGCCGCGTAACGGAAAGTCGGCAAAACTCGCGATATGATCGAGAATGGCGGTGGTGAAACGCCGGGCTATATCAGGCGACGCAGCCGTCGCGATATAATCGAAAATGGCGTAGAGTTGGATACGCGCTTCGGGCGTGACGACGACCTGATAGGACATGGTCAATCGCGCGGGGTCGCCTGATCATGCCGTTGGGTCAGGTCGGCGCGTATATCGTCCAGCGCAATACCGCGCGCAGAATCGGCGCGATAGGCATCCAGCGCCGGGCCAACATCGCCACGCAACCACTGGTCCACCGCCCGGTCCCGCGCGCGCAACGCCCGCAAGCCATCACGGATGACCTCGCTTTCGCTGGCATATTCGCCCGACACCACTCTGGCCCGCACATCGTCGGCCATGTCGTTGGGCAAGGTAACGCTGAGTTGCCGGGTCGTGCGCATCATGGCCCTTTCCTAGGTCAATAGGATTTAATCCTGTTGACCTAGGAATTCAACAGCGCTCACTCCGCCTTAAGCGCGTCCATGATCTGGCGCACCGGGGTGATGTCATAGCCTGCGGCAGCAGCCTGCGCGGCCAGCACGTCGCCATTGTCCCCTGCCCGCGCGCGGGTGAGCGCCCAGAGCAAGGTGCTGCGCGTGCCGGAGCGGCAATAAGCGAGCGTCTTGCCCTGCCCTGCCTGCTCCAGCGCGGCGGCCATGCCGTCCAGTTGCCAGGGCGCAAAGCCGCCATGGGCGACCGGCACGGCGACATAGGCGATGCCCGCCGCCTTGGCTGCGGCTTCGGTTTCCGCGCCGTTGACCTGACCCGGCTCCTCGTCATCGGGGCGGTTGTTGATGATCATCGTCACACCCTGCGCCTTGGCCTCCGCCACCTGATCGATCGTGATCTGGGGGGAAACGAGGATGCTGTCGGTCAGTTTACGGAACATCGGCGGTTCTCCTTTTGCCGCAGCCATGCGCGCGGGACGCGAAGCTTTCAAGATATTTGGTTCGCGCAGAGGCGCGGAGAGCGCGGAGATAAGAAGAGGCATATCATCTATGATTATATCTCTGCGTCCTCTGCGCCTCTGCGCGAACCATTCTATAAAAACGGCCGAATCGCCGCCAGGAAAGCGTCGCCCCAGGCATCGAGCTTCTTTTGCCCGACGCCGCTGATCGTGCCGAGATCGCGCAGGCTGGTGGGGCGCTGTTCGGCCATTTCGCGCAGGGTCGAATCGTGGAAGATGACATAGGGCGGCACGCCCGCCTCCTGCGCCAGTTCGCGGCGGCAGGTGCGCAGCGCGTCGAACAGCGGATCGCCGACCGGATTGGCCTCCGCCCCGTTGCGGGCGTTGCGCTTGCGGCGTTCGCGCCTGGGCGGCACGAGGATGCGGACCTCCTCCTCGCCGCGCAGGATGGGCCGGGCGTTGGGGCCGAGCATCAGCCCGCCATGTTCGGTCGTCTCCAGCGCGTCGCGCACCAGCAGCGCGCGCGATACCGGGCGCAGCAACGCGGTTTCATCGCCCGACACAATGCCATAGACCGAAATCTTGTCATGGCCGCGTTCGCGCAACTTGTCGGTGACGCCGCCGGTCAGCACCGCCTCGATATGGCCGGAGCCGAAGCTTTGCCCGGTGCGATAGACGGCGGAGAGATATTTGCGCGCGGTTTCGGTGGCGTCCACGCTGGCGGGGGGTGAGAGGCAATTGTCGCAATTGCCGCAGGTCGCTGGCGGGGTTTCGCCGAAATGGCGCAGCAATATGGCGCGGCGGCAGGTGGCGGTCTCCACCAGTGCGCCGAGTGCGGCGATGCGGGTGCGCTCACCCTGCTGGCGGGACGGGTCGAGTTCCATGATCCGCTGGCGCGCTCGGGCGAAATCCTCTGCGCCCCAGAAGAGATGCGCGACCGCCGGCTCGCCGTCGCGGCCAGCGCGGCCCGATTCCTGATAATAGCCCTCGATCGACTTGGGCAGTCCTGCGTGCGCCACAAAGCGCACGTCGGGCTTGTCGATACCCATGCCAAAGGCGACGGTGGCGACCATCACCATATCCTCGCTGGCGATGAAGGCAGCCTGGTTGCGGGCGCGGACCGCCGGGTCGAGACCGGCATGATAGGCGCGCACGGGGCGGCCGCCGCGCCCCAGCGTCTCTGCCATTTTCTCGGTCGCTGCGCGGGTCTGGGCATAGACGATGCCGGGACCGGGGTGGATCGCGACCAGATCAGCAAGCTGGCTGGACAGGCCGTCGCGCGGATGGACGGCGTAGCGGATATTGGGCCGGTCGAAGCCGGAGATGATGAGGCCATCGCGCGGGATGCCCAGTTGGACGAGGATGTCCTCGCGCGTATGGGCGTCGGCGGTGGCGGTCAGCGCCAGCCGGGGGACGTCGGGAAATTCGTCCAGCAGCGGGCGGAGCAGGCGATAGTCGGGGCGGAAATCATGGCCCCATTCGGACACGCAATGGGCTTCGTCGATCGCGAAGAGCGCGACCTTGGCCGAGCGGAGCAGGCTGCGAAACCCCTCCTGACTGGCGCGTTCGGGGGCGACATAGAGCAGGTCGAGATCGCCATTGCGGAGGCGGTCCTGCGTTTCGCGCCAGTCGGCGTCCACGCTGGTCAGGCTGGCGGCGCGCAGGCCCACAGCATTGGCCGCGCGCAACTGGTCGTGCATCAGCGCGATCAGCGGCGAAACGACGACGCAACAGCCGTCGAGCGCGGCGGACGGCAGCTGGTAGCAGAGCGACTTGCCCGCCCCGGTCGGCATGATCGCCAGCGTCGGCTGCCCCGCCATGACGCGGCCGACCACCTGTTCCTGCACCCCGCGAAAGGCGGGAAAGCCGAATATGTCGTGGAGAAGCGTGGGAATGTCAGGCCGCATCGGGGGAGCCTTAGCGGCTGAGGCGCGGTGGGGCCAGTGGGTGTTGCGTTATGATGGTGGTTGGGTGGGTATAGCGGACGTCCCCTTATCCCTCTCCCTCAAGGGAGAGGGCTGCGCAGACTTGGCTGCTTGCAGCCTTAGTCGTAGCTGGGTGAGGGTGCGCTGGCCTCGCGGGAGCGCGCAGCATCAGCGTCGCCCCCCCTCATCCAACTTCGCCTAGGCGCCTTCGTCGCCAAGGCTTCGTATCCTTCTCCCCGCCGGGGAGAAGGTTGTTCACTCCACCGGGTCGAGCAGGCAGCCCCAGCCGGGGCGGAAGCGGGCGGTGCGGGTGGCCATCAGGGGGACGCTGGCGTCCACGGCCTTGTCCTCTGGCCGGTCGGTCAGCCGGACCAACGCCATGCCTGGTTCCTTGTCGTCGGCGCAGCTGCCCATGGCGCGGCCTTCGACATAGCGGCAGGAACAGGTCAGCCGCGCGCCATAGGCTGCGCCCAGTTGGGCATGGGCGCTGAGCGGCTTCCAGTGCCAGCCGAGCGCGACCAGCAGCGACACGAGCAGCGCAACGGCAAGATAAATGATCGTCCGGCGACCCGGCATATTCCCGACTCGGTTGGGGATGGCTAAGGCCGCGGCTTATGAAGAGGGAATGGAACAGCGTAAAGCGGCTTGGTCTGGGCGTGGCCCTGGCCGCGCTGGTCGGCGCGGGCGGGCTTTGGAGCGTGCGCGCGGCCGATCCGCAGCCGCTTTATCGCGTGTCGCGCGACGCGGTGGTGGGCGAGGGCGCGCTGCGCGCCGCGATCGACCCGCTGTTCGACGATAACGACATGGGCGACACGCGCGCCTTGCTGGTGATGCGCGACGGGCTGGTCATTGCGGAACGCTATGCACCCGGTTTCGGCCCGGACACGAAATTGCTGTCCTGGTCGATTGCCAAGAGCGTGACGGCGGTGCTGGTGGGGCTGATGGTGTCGGACGGGCGGCTGGCGCTCGATGCGCCGGTGCCGGTCGATGCGTGGCGCCAGCCGGGCGATCCGCGCGGGCGGATTACGCTGCGCCAATTGCTGACGATGACGTCGGGGCTGGACCATGTCGAGGATGGCGATCCGCAGCCCGCGGGCGATACGGTGCGGATGCTGTTTGCCGACGGCGCGCAGGATATGAGCGGCTTTGCCGAGGCCAAGCCGCTGGCCCATGCCCCCGGATCGACCTTTTCCTACTCGACCGGCAGCACGATGATCCTGACCGACCTGATGACGCGGATGCTGACCAACAGCGACGATCCCGATACACGACGGCGGGCGATGCAGATGTTCATCGACGGCAGGCTGAAGGCGCCGGGCCAGCTGCCCAGCCTGACCCCGGAATATGACGCGGCAGGCACGATGATCGGCGGCAGCATCCTGCACATGACCGCGCGCGATTATGGCCGCTTTGGCGAATTGCTCCGCCGCCATGGCCGCAGCCCGACCGGTCACCAGATATTGCCGGAAAAATGGATCGATATCATGACCACGCCATCGGCGCGCAACCCGGCCTATGGCGCGCATCTGTGGCTCAACCGGGAAAGCAGCGAGAGCGCGCTGATGCCGGGGCAGGCGCCCACAAGCCTGTTTGGCTGCGTGGGCCATAATGGGCAATATATACTGGTTTCCCCGTCACAGCGGCTGACCGTCGTACGGATCGGCATGTCGCCGCACAAGGAACAACGGGTCGCGGTCAAGACGGCGCTGGCCCGGCTTATCGGATTGTTTCCGGGTTAGCCCCCGCCCGACCTCCGTTCGTTTCGAGCGGCCCAAGCTAAAGCAGGAAGCGCCCTTCGATCACCGTCCGGCACCCGCCACTCAGGATCACCCGGTCGCCCGCCAGCGTGCAGCCCAATCGCCCGCCGCGCGCGGAGGCCTGCACCGCGCTGATCGCCGTTTTGCCCAGTCGCGCCGCCCAATAGGGGGTGAGCAGGCCATGGGCCGATCCGGTCACCGGATCTTCATCCACCCCGCCGCCGGGTACGAAAACCCGGCTGATAATGTCGCTGTCGTCCCCCGGCGCGGTGGCCATCAGCAGCAGGTCGCCCGCCGGGCGGAGCGCGGCGAAATCGGGCGTCAGGGCGCGGATCGCGGCGGCATCGCGATAGACGAAGATGGCATAGCCGCCGTCGCGCCAGCGCGTTTCCAGCACATCGCCGCCCATACCCGCCGCCAGATCAGGTAACGGCATAGCCTGCGTCTCCCATGCGGGCAGCGACAATTCATAGCCCGCCCCGGCCCGCGCGACCGTCAATATGCCGGCATGGCGGGTGCGGAAACGGATCGCGTCCCGATCGCCGATCAGCACATGGCCGCTGGCCAGCGTGGCGTGGCCGCATAATTTGACCTCCACCGTCGGGGTGAACCAGCGCAGCGCATAGTCTGTGTCCGGGTCATCGGGCGTCGGAATCGTGAAGGCGGTTTCGGACAGGTTGTTTTCCGCCGCTATGCCCTGAAGCATTGCATCATCGAGCCACTGGTCGAGCGGCATGACGGCAGCGGGATTGCCGGTGAATGGCGCGTCGGCAAAGGCATCGACCTGGGTGAAAGGCAGGCTGGGCATGGCAGGTTCCTCAATGGATAGAGCGCCGTGATGCCGGGCGCGCGGGCGAGCGAACAGGGCCGCCCGTGCGCGATTGGCTGCCTAGCCTAGTAGGACGAGCGCGCTGCACACCGCCAGCCCGACGATGATGTTGATCGGCACGCCGATCCGCACGAAATCGGCAAAGCGATAGTCGCCTGCGGCGTAGACCAGCGCATTGGTCTGATAACCGATCGGGGTGGCGAAGCAGGCCGATGCGCCGATCATCAGCGCTATGATCAACGGGCGGGGGTCGACCCCCAGTTGCTGCGCCAGCGCGATGGTGATCGGCGTGAGCAGCGCCGCCACCGCATTGTTGCTGAGCAGTTCGGACAGGATCAGCGCGAAGAAATAGACGATGAACACCAGCGACCAGACCGGCGCGACGGTCAGCAACGGGGTGATCCAGCCGACCATCAACGCGACGCTGCCCGCCCGTTCCAGCCCAAGGCCGACCGCCAGCATCGCGAAGATCAGGATCAGCACGTCGCCGTCGATCGCCGCCCAGGCTTCTTCGGGGTCGATGCAGCGGGTCACGAGGATGATGCCGACAGCGATGAAGGCCGCCATGCCGATGCCGACCATGTCGAGCGCCGACAGCAGCACGACCGCCGCCATCGCCGCCATGGCGATCCACGCCTTGTTGCGGCGAAAGGCACGGGTGCGGCTGATGTCGACGCCGATCAGATGGGGATTGTCCCGCAGCGATCGGATTGCGTCGTCGCTGCCCGCGATCAGCAACCGGTCCGCGCCGCGCACCCGCGCTTCGGCCAGCGCAGGGCCGGGCAAATGGCGCGACCGGTGGATGCCGATGATGCGGACGCGCAGGGCATGGAGGAAAGGAATGTCCAGCAACCGCTCCCCGATGGAAGGATGGCTGGGGGCGACCATCGCTTCGATCACCGTGCCTTCGCGCGCCGATGTGCTGGAATCGGCGGCCACGCCCAGATCGAACCCGCCCGATTCGCGCAGCGTCATGATGGCGGTGCCATCGGCGCGGACGATCAGCCGGTCGCCGGAGCGGAGTTCCTCCGTCAATATCTCGCGCCGCCTTATCTCTCCGCCGCGCTTGAGGCCGAGCAAGACGACCGAGGGGCTGAACAGGCCGAGCGCGCCAATCTCCCGCCCGATCAGTTCGCTATCCTGTGGCACCACCAGTTCGGTGAGATAATCCTGCACGGTGCCGCCGGTCTCTCCGCTGATGGCAGGCGGATCGCTGGGCAGCAGGAAGGACAGGCAGAGCAGGGCAACGATCCCGGCGGCAGCGCCCGCCAGCCCGTAGAGGGTGATGTCGAAAATGCCGAACGGCGCCATGCCCTGATCGGCGGCGATGCCCGCGACGATCAGGTTGGTCGATGTGCCAATCAGCGTCAGGCAACCGCCCAGCACCGAGATAGTGTTCATCGGGATCAGCAATTTCTTGACCGGATAGCCGGTCGCCTGCGCCAGTTTGAACATGATCGGGATCAGCAGCACGACCACCGGCGTGTTGTTGAGGAAGGCCGACAGCACGGCTGCGCCCAACGCCACTTCGGCCAGCGCCAGGCGTGGATGTTTCTTGGCGCGCGCCATGATGAGGTCCGCGACCCGGTTGATCACCCCGGTGCGGATCAGCGCCCCGGACAGCACGAACATCGCCCCGACAGTCAGCGGCGCGCTGTTGGAAAAGACCGAGAAGAGCGAATTTTCGTCGAGCAGGCCGAGCAGCGCAAAAGCGCAGGCTCCGACCACTGCGATCACCGTGGGCGAATAGCGTTCGCGCACGAAAGCGATGAACATCAACGCCAGGATCAACAGGCCGATTTCCGCGCGATACACGCCCAGCAACGCGGTGATGAAGTGCATCTGTATCTGTCCCCCGGATCGCGGCGCCGCGTGTCCCGACAACGTGGCAAACCGTACATCGTTGCACGCGGAACTGGCGGATAATACCCTCGCATGGCAAGCACGCCCAGCTATGGTTAACCAAATTCACCAAATTCTAACCATTTAGAAACATGATAGCGCCTTCGAGAGGCAAAATTGCCTTGGGGGTCGCGCATGTCTGTATCATCTTTCTCCGCCTTCGCGCGGACCGAGTTGCTGCGCAACCAGCGCGGTGCCGCCATCATCGAATTTGCCATCATCGCCGCGCCCTTCATCGCTCTGCTCATGGCGGTCATGCAGACCACGCTGACCATGTTCACGCAGCAGGTCCTTGAAACCTCGGTCGAAAAAAATGGCCGGACCATTCGTGTGGGGCAGGTCCAGGCGGATGGCATCAGCCAGTCCGCGTTCAAGACGGAAACCTGCAAAACGCTGCCCAAATATATCGACTGCACCAATGTTATGATCGACGTGCGCACGGCAAACAGTATGGCAGAGATAGACAGCAGTGCGTTGACGCTGACCTATGATAGTTCAAACAATGTCACCAATAGCTGGAAATATATTACCGGTGGCCCCGGCGACATCGTGATTATCCGCCTGATGTATCAGATGCCCACAATTGGGGGGCCATTGGGATTCGCCCTTTCCAACATGAAAAATGGTCGACGTCTGCTTGTCTCGACATTGGTTTTCAAGAATGAGTCGTACTGAAATGCGCCGTTTATTATCATGGTGCCGCCATTGCGTCATCGACAGCCGGGCCATCGCGGTGACGGAGTTTGCCCTGGTCGCGCCGTTCCTGATTCTGCTCTATCTTGGCTGCTTCCAGCTTGCCGATGCCATTTCCGCGTCGCGCAAGGTCACGGTGACAACCCGCACCCTCGCCGATCTGACATCCCAATATAGTTCGGTCACGGAATCGACCACCGACACCATATTGCGCGCCGCCAGCCAGGTCATGGCACCCTATGATGCGACGGCCGGAATCTACACTATCACCCATTTGTCGACCAATCCGTCAGGCAAGCCACGAGTCGACTGGAGTCGGCGCTTTGACGGATCGACCGTCAAAGACGGCTACAAGAAGAACAAGAAGATCGATCTGCCGGACAGCGTTTCCGAAGAGGGGTCCAGCGTGCTGATGGCCGAGATCAGCTACGAATATAAGCCAGTCGTGGCATCCGCCATGCTGGGAAAGATCACCATGACCGACACCATCTACATGCTGCCGCGTCGGTCCGATTCCATTCCGATGAATTGAGATGATGATGCGCGATTTTGCTATGTTTCGGATCGTCCGCATCGCCCGGCGTCTGCTGCGGCAGGAACGCGGCAACGTGATTATGATCTTCGCATTTTCGCTGATCCCGCTGGTATTTGGCGCAGGGATGGTGATCGACTATTCGCGCGCGGCGCGGTTGCAGACGAAAATGAACGCGATCACGGATGCGACGGCGCTCTACGCCGTCAGCGCGCCGATGTTGAAGAATAGCGTGGATGACACCAAGACGCGTGCCAATGCCTTTTTTGAAGATCAGGCAACGGCACTGAACGGCCTGATCTATGGCAAGGACGTCAAGATCAGCGTTACTGAAACGCTCACACCCACCCTGCAACGCAACGTCACGGTGACCTATGCAGCAGCGTCGAACAATATTTTCGGCGCTATTCTGTCCAGTGCCAGCATAGCCATCGGCGGCAATGCCAGCGCCAAGAGCGTAACGGCGCCCAATATCGATTTTTACATGGTGCTCGACACGTCGCCATCCATGGCTCTGCCTGCCACAAAGGCCGGACTAACGGCGCTGACGACCGCGACCGGGGGCTGCGCCTTCGCCTGCCATCAAACCAACACCTCCTCTACCAATCCAGGCAAGACCCGCATGGTGAACGGGAAATATGTCGACTATTATTATGTCGCCAAGACGGATCTGGGGCTGGCGTTGCGGAGCGATCTGGTAACGTCGGCGGTCGAGGATCTGGTGGACGTGGCCAAGGAAACGGCCGAAGCCAACGGTGCGACCTATCGCATGGCACTGGGCCATTTCGACTGGACCTATCATTCCATTGAGGACAAGCCTGTCAATCTGGATAAGGCCAAGGGGCTGGTCTCGCAGGCGCAACTGCTGACGGTTTGCCAGAATAACCAGCGTGTGTGCGGCATCAACGATAGCGACATGCTGACCAACTTCACGACAAGCCTGACCAGCATCAACACAATCATGCCCGTTCCCGGTACGGGAACCAAGAAAGGCAATGACACGCCCCAAAGCATCATGTTCCTGATCACAGACGGGATGCGCGATGAAAATGCAGGGGGCCGCAAACTGGGCCCGATGCCGACCGCGATGTGCGACACGATCAAAGCCAGGGGGATCAGAATTGCCGTCCTCTATACGGAATATCTGTGGGAGTCGGCCTCCGACGGCTGGTCGATCAGCAATGTGCGCACGCCTTTTCTGAACGCGCCGGAAAAAATCAGTCCGCCACTGCAAAGCTGTGCGTCGCCAGGCCTGTATTACAAGGTCACGACCGATAGCGATGTGTCCGCGGCCCTGGCTGGCCTGTTCCAGAAAGCCGTGCAGGCCGCGCACCTCACCAAATAACGAAATGGGCCAGCCATGGGTGCATGGCTGGCCCGTGTCGCGGCGGTATAGGGACATTTTGTCGTCATGTCCGCGCTGTGCGTGGTGACGTTCCCCAGGCTTACGCTCTGCCGCTGGCCCTGTGGCGGGCCTGAAACGGAGCCTATCCTAAATTTGCCGAGTCGTCTTGCCTTTTCGGCGCAGGATCGCTTCGCTTTGGCGCGTCAGTCGGTTTCGGGGCGTTCGCCGCATTGGGCGCGGTGGAGCAGTTTCTGGTCGGCCAGCACCAGCGCCATCATCGCTTCGACCACCGGCACGCCGCGAATGCCGACGCAGGGGTCATGCCGTCCCTTGGTGATGATGTCCGACGCCGCGCCTTCGCGCGTGACCGTTTCGACCGGGATCAGGATCGAGCTGGTCGGCTTGAACGCAACACGGACCTTGACCGGCTGCCCGGTGGAAATGCCGCCGGCGATGCCACCGGCATGGTTGGCAAGGAAAATGGGGCCGTCATTCCCCGGTCGCATCGGATCGGCATTCTGCTCGCCGCGCAGGCTGGCGGCGGCGAACCCGTCGCCAATCTCGACCCCCTTGACCGCGTTGATGCTCATCATCGCGCTAGCCAGTTCACTGTCGAGCTTGGCATAGAGTGGCGCCCCCCAGCCTGCCGGGACGCCCGACGCGACACATTCGACCACCGCGCCGAGCGACGAGCCGTCGAGGCGGGCTTCGTCGACCAGCTTTTCCCAGCGCACCGCCGCCTGCGCATCCGGGCAGAAGAAGGGATTTTGCCCGATCAGCGCCGGATCGAAATTATCATAGTCGATGGCATCGCCGCCAATCGCGCTGACATAAGCGAAAATATCGACTTCGGGGATGACCGCACGGGCGACCGCGCCCGCCGCGACCCGGCTGGCAGTCTCGCGCGCGGACGACCGCCCACCGCCGCGATAGTCGCGAAAGCCATATTTGGCGTCATAGGCATAATCGGCATGACCGGGGCGATAGGCTTTGGCGACGTCCGAATAATCTTTCGATCGCTGGTCGGTATTTTCGATCATCAGGCTGATGGGCGTGCCGGTGGTCCGCCCTTCGAACACGCCCGACAGGATGCGCACCTCGTCCGCCTCGCGCCGTTGGGTAGTGAATTTGGACGTGCCAGGCTTGCGCAGGTCGAGCCAGGGCTGGATGTCGGCTTCGCTCAGGTCCAGCCCCGGAGGGCAGCCGTCCACGACCGCGCCGATAGCAGGGCCATGGCTTTCGCCCCAGGTGGTGAAGCGGAATATGCGACCGAAGGTATTGAAACTCATGCGGCTTGTGAAGGTGCAGGCGTTTCCAACCGATAACTCAGCAGGCTAGCGATTGAAATATCTTCGTCCAGTTCATCCCAATGGATGCCGCTGGGTGACAGGAAGAAGCGCGCACGCGATTCGTCGTTCCCTTTCAAAAGTCGCGGAAACCAAGCGAGTGGAACGCCAATCGTCCGTCCATCCTCCAACGTCACCCACATGGAACTCTCATCAAACTCCACCTTGGTCGCTTCTGGAGAAAAAACTGTTCCACGCATCTTCGATTTCCTGTCTCCGCCGAATGACGATTTCTCGCACCGCCCTTAACTCGCTCGGCCCCAAGCGCCTATTATAGGCGATCTGCACCTCAGGATACAACCAAAGCTTAACATCCCCGCCCGCTCTTGCGACGTGAATGTGCACGGGTTCCCGAGGATTACCCTCGCTAGAGTAAAAATGAAAGCGGAACCCTGCCTCTCGAAACACAATCGGCATTAGCGTTTCCTCAATGCGTCCGCCGCGACCAATCGACCATCCGCATCGCGAACAAACCAGAAAAGCCACCCGTTCAATTGATGGTTAGTTATGGCCGCGCCCGCCGGAGACAACCCGGAATAGATCGCACCATTTACCTCAACACCGCGCTCAGATATTATGGCCTCAACAACCCGCCCATCCCGAAAGCGATGCTCCAAGCGGGTGCCAACTGGAAATTTGACGCCTTCACTTTCCCAAAACGCGCTATCCGCCGACGCAGCTTTGACGGTTGCTGGTGCCAATAACGGCAGCAGCCCAAGCGCCTCTTTAACGACATCTCCTTCAGAGACTTCCTCGTTAGGTCGCCGTCTGGTTATTTCCTTAAATGTCTCAAAATCAACTTCTATCATAGGCATAAAGCGCCTCCATTAGGTTAGGAGGTGCTTATGCCACAGAACGAACAGCGCTTCTACAGATAAATAATCTGCGAAACTCTCTGTCAAAGTTATTTATCCAGCGCGATGTCCGGGGCGTCCTCGGCCTTCATGCCGATGACGTTATAGCCGGCATCGACATGATGGATTTCGCCGGTCACGCCACTGGCCAGATCGGACAGAAGATAGAGGCCTGCGCCGCCGACATCCTCGATCGTCACGTTGCGGCGCAGGGGTGAATTCAGCTCGTTCCATTTGAGAATGTAACGGAAATCGCCGATGCCGCTGGCGGCCAGCGTCTTGATCGGCCCGGCGGAGATGGCGTTGACACGGATATTTTCCGGGCCAAGGTCCATCGCCAGATATTTGACGCTGGTTTCCAGCGCCGCCTTGGCCACGCCCATCACGTTATAATGGGGGATGACCTTTTCCGCGCCATAATAGCTCAGCGTCAGGATGCTGCCGCCATTGGGCATCAGCGCGCGCGCGCGGCGGGTGACTGCCACGAAACTGTAAGCAGACACGTTCATGGTCAGCAGGAAATTTTCCAGGCTGGTGTCGACATAGAGGCCGCGCAGCTCATTCTTGTCGGAAAAGCCGATCGCATGAACCACGAAATCCAGCCCGCCCCAGCGCGCCTCAATCTCCGCAAAGGCGGCGTCCAACTTGTCCATGTCGGTAACGTCGCAGTCGATCAGAAAGTCTGATCCAACCTGTTCGGCAAGCGGCCGGACCCGCTTGGCCAGCGCGTCGCCCTGATAGGAGAAAGCCAGTTCCGCGCCCTGTTCATGCAGCGCTTTCGCAATGCCCCAGGCCAGCGACTTGTCATTGGCCAGGCCCATGATGAGGCCACGCTTTCCTGCCATCAAGCCGTTCATATCGTCGTTCCATTCCCTTGGGTGTCCGGCTCTGCGGCCTCTTCCTCTTCGGGAAATTCCGCCAGCGCCGCATTCAGTTCCGCGCCAATTACCACGCCAAGCCCGACTAGGAAGAAAAAAATGAGCGTGATCATGACGCCCGCCAGACTGCCATAGGTGCGGTCATATCCGCCCAGCAGCGACAGGGTGGGCGGCAGCAGCAAGGTCGTTGCATACCACCAGAGCGATGTGGCGACCGCACCAGGCCATTTGGGAAAGCGGCGATCCTTGTACAGGGTCGGCGTCAGCGACACGAACAAGGACCAGAGCGCGACGCAGACGATACCCATCGGCACTAGCCTGGCCGACGCCACCAGCGCGATCGCATCGTCGGCCCAGGGCAATATCTGTTGCAGAAACTGGTCGATGCCGGTGATCACGACCTGCAACGAGAAGGCGAACATCACCGCGACCACGCTGACGAGCGTGATGCCCACCGCGCCCAGCCGGTAGCGCCAGAAGGGCTTGGTGCTTTTGGTGCCGTAAGCGCGGCGGAGAATGTCGCGGATCGTTTCAATGAGACTGCCCACGGTCCACAGGCCGACCAGCGCGCCCAGCCACAGCAAGGGGCCGGAGCGGGCGGCCAGCACATCGTTGATCGGCTGGCGCACGACATCGGCGACGCCGCTCGGCACGGTGGTCAGGAAGGCGTTGACCGCCTGCACCCCATCCTGCGTCCGGCCAAAGATGCTGGCCACCGCCGCCGCGACGATGAAGAAGGGGAACAGCGTCATCAGCGAGAGATAGGCGAGGTTCCCGGCATGGATGAACCCGTCGCTATAGGTGCCGACCGCGACCCGCTTGAAAATCTCGAATGGGTGCGATCCGGGGCGGACGCGGTTGATGTGGCGGTGGATATGACCCGCCATCCGGTGGCGACGGGATTCAGGCGACAGGGGCGAAGGCATGGGCATTCGCCCGATAACGCCCTAGACGCCCAGATGGGCGCGCACCGCCCGCCGGTCCTGCCAATTTTCCACCAGCGCCTGGATCGCCGGGTCATCGGCGGGAACGTCGACCATCAGGGTAACGAGCTGGTCGCCGCGCGTGCCGTCCTTGCCGGTAAAGCCCTTGCCGCGCAACCGCAGCGTCTTGCCCGACGCCGTGCCTGCGGGCACGCCCAGCATCACCGGGCCATCGACAGTCGGCACCTTGACCTTGCCGCCCCTGACTGCTTCGTCCAGCGTGATCGGCAGGTCGAGCCGCACATTGTCGCCGTCGCGGGTGAAGAAGGGGTGCGGCCGCAGGTCGATCGTGACGATCGCGTCGCCCGCGCCGCCCGGTCCCTGCTGCCCTTTGCCCGACAGGCGCATCTGCGTGCCGTTTTCGACCCCCGCTGGCAGTTTCAGGTCGATGGTCTTGCCATCCTGCAGGGTAATCCGCTGCGGCGCCAATATGGCCGCGTCGGCAAATTGCACCGCCAGCCGATATGCGACGTTGGCGCCCCTGGGTAACGGTGCCTGACGGCCAAAGCCGCCGCCCGCGCGCCGCCCCGCGCCGCCGAACAATCCCTCAAAAATATCGCCGAAATCAGCGCCGCCCGTTTCAAAGCCGCCCGGCTGGCCGCGAAAGCCGCCACCACCACCGCCGCCAAAACCGAAGGGCGCGGTCGGATTGCCATCAGCGTCAATTTCACCCCGGTCGAACCGGGCGCGCTTGTCCTTGTCGGACAGCAGGTCATAGGCGTTGGTCGCGGCGGAAAATTTCTCCGCAGCCTTCGGATTGTCCCGGTTTTTGTCGGGGTGCAATTCTTTGGCCAGCTTGCGATAGGCGGACTTGATCTCCGCGTCGGTCGCGCCGCGCGCGACGCCCAATGTGGAATAGGGATCGGCCATCATCTTACCTGTTGCGAAAAAGCATCACTTGGCGACTATGTGGCGGAGGATCGCGCGACATTCAAGCAATGGATGCGTGCCAAGCCCGCCATAACCCTGTTGGGGTATGCGCCCCGTCCCGCCGATTGCTAGCCGCCGCCTGTCGCGCGTGGGGAATGCGCGTATTTTGGGGGTTATATCATGTTTCAGAAATTTGCATGGGGTGCCGTGGCCGCCCTGTCGATGCTCGGCCCGATCGCGACCACCGCGCAAGCGCAGGTCGGTCCGCCGCCGCCAACGCCGGAGCAGCTCGACCAGTTGGAAAGCCTGTTCCGCATCGGCGTGACGCTGGGTCTGGCGGGCGGTGGCACACTGACCGACAGCTATGGCCTGGACATCGCCAATGACGGCCAGGATTTCCTGAATCCGCAGCGCCTGCGCGAACGGTACGGCGCGCAATATAATGATCTGTTGCCGGTCAGCGGCGTCATCGATTTTCGCGGCCTGCCAATCTACGGCTTTTATGATGCCAACAGCTCGGTATTCCGCATCTCTATCCCTGCGCTCGATGCGGAAGGCGAAACCTACCAGAACCGCTTTAACGGGGTGACGCGCCAGTCCTCCTACGACCTGTTCAACGACTATCTGGACGAAGTCGACAGCGCCGAAGCCGAACGGCTCGTGCGCCTGCTGCTCAAATCACTGGCGCGCTATTCGCCGGTCGATCCGCTCGCGGGCAACCCCAATTCGGTGCAGAGCGGCCTGATCCGCTCCAGCCTGGACCTGTCGTCGGGCGATTCGGCGATCGAACAGGCGGCCAATGGCGGCACCAACACGGCGGGCGACCCGTGGATCGTCGGCGCCAATTATAGCGGCGGTTCATCGGATGGCGGTCGCTATGACTTCATGCGCGTGGACGGCCGGATCGCGCGCAGCTTCCGCCTGAGCGAAGGCGGCCGCGCCCTGCTGAAATTCGACCTGCCGGTCAGCTATTCCGAAGTGAACGGCGCGCGCGCCGCGACCGCCCAGTTCGGCGTCGGCGTCGAATTTCCGCTGATCGCGCAGCGCTGGTCGCTCGAACCGCGGATCGGCTATGGCATTACCGGGTCGGACCAGCTGGGTTCGCTCGGCCATATGATCTCCACCACGGTGGCCAGCCGCTATGTGCTGGACGGACTGGGCCGGGGTCGGCTGATCATCGGCAATATGATCGGCTACACATCGACGATGAGCACCGGATTTACCGGCTATAACGTCAATCCGGGCCTTAAGAACTGGGCATTCCGCAACGGGCTGGCCTATGACCTGCCGCTCAAATTCCGCGGGTTCGGGCGCAATACATCGGTGCGGGCCAGCTATGCGCTGACCAACTATACCGGCGACAAGCTCTATTATAACACATTCCACGAAATGACCCTGTCGCTGGGCATCAGGGGCCGCGAAGAATCGGCGCGCAACGCCCGCGACCTCATCCGGCTGAACTTCAACCTGATCAAGGCTGGCGACTATACCAGCTGGTCGGCGGGTCTGGGTTTCCGCTTCTGAGGATGGGAGGGGGTGTCGCGCCGGCACCCCCTCCCCTTCGGTCAGCCCGTATCGACAGGGCCGCGTCCCGCCCCTAAAGACCGGGCATGACCGATCCCTTTGCCCTGTTCGACGACTGGTACGCCCAGGCGCGCGAGAGTGAAATCAACGACAGCAACGCCATGGCGCTCGCCACAGCCGATGCCGACGGCCATCCGTCGGTGCGGATGGTGCTGCTGAAAGGGCACGGCCCGGACGGCTTTGTCTTTTACACCAATTTTGAGGGGCGCAAGGCGGGCGAGCTGCTGGCCAATCCCCATGCGGCCTTGCTGTTCCACTGGAAATCGGCACGGCGGCAGATCAGGGTGGAAGGCCCGGTCGGCCCGGTCGATGATGCGACCGCCGACGCCTATTTCGCGACCCGCAGCCGCGACAGCCAGCTGGGTGCCAGGGCATCCGACCAGTCCCGCCCCCTGCCCGACCGCCAGACATTCATGGACCGGTATGAGGCTGAACGGGCGCGGTTCGAGGGTGGGCCGGTGCCACGCCCGCCGCACTGGTCGGGCTTTTGCGTCACGCCGAAGCGGATCGAATTCTGGCAGGATCGCGAGCATCGCCTGCATGAGCGGCGGCTGTTCACCCGCGCGGGCGATAGCTGGAGCGAAGGTCTGCTCTACCCCTAAACGCTTCTGACGCCACCATTTCGGATGAAGCGAGGCGCGGAAAGGCGGGCCTTGTTCGTCTATCCTGATGCAGCTTGGCGCGCGCCGATTGCCGGTGGCCCATGGGCCTGTTAGGTGTCGGCCTGACAGACGTAAAAGAAGCGCGGAGCCTTGGCTCCTGCGGCCTAGAGGGACACGGATGCGTAACAGACTGACGGCCTTCATTCTCACCGGCATGGTCCTGGGGGTGATTGTAGGCTTCGCAGCCAATCTGTGGGTTGGCAGCGACAAGACGCTGGCCAAGGATGTGGCTGGCTATTTCCACCTGCTGGCCGACATATTTCTCCACCTGATCAAGATGATCATCGCGCCGCTGGTATTCTCCACGCTGGTCGCGGGTATCGCGCATATGGGGGACAGCGCCGCGCTGGGGCGGATCGGCGGGCGCGCGCTGGCCTGGTTCGTCATCGCCAGCCTGATTTCGCTGACCTTGGGCCTGATCTTCGTCAATTTCTTTGCGCCGGGCGAAGGGCTGAACCTGGTCCGGTCGGGCGCGGAATCGGGCGTGAATACCGAAGCGCTCAATTTCCGCGACTTCATCCTCCACGTCTTTCCGACCTCCATGGTCGGCGCGATGGCGGACAATTCGATCCTCCAGATCGTCGTATTCTCGCTGTTCGTCGGCGTCGCGCTGACCGCGATCGGCGAAAAGGGCAAGCCGGTCGTCACCGTCATCGAATCGATGGTCGAGCTGATGTTGCAGGTGACCGGCTATGTCATGCGCGTCGCCCCCTTCGCGGTGTTCGGCGCGCTGGCGTCGGTGGTGACAACCGAAGGGCTGGGCGTGCTGGTCACCTTTGGTGAGCTGATCGGTGAATTCTATATTGCGCTGGGCGCACTGTGGCTGCTGCTGTTCGCGGCGGGATCGATATTCCTCGGCAAGCGGATGTTCACGCTGATCCGCTATGTCCGCGAACCGATATTGATCGCCTTCTCGACCGCCTCATCCGAAGCCGCCTATCCCAAGATGCTGGAACAGCTGGACCGCTTCGGCGTGCCGCGCCGCATCTACAGCTTCGTGCTGCCCTTGGGCTACAGCTTCAACCTGGACGGGTCGATGATGTATTCGACCTTCGCGACCATCTTCATTGCGCAGGCCTATGGCATCGACCTGCCGATTGCGACCCAGATCACGATCCTGCTGGTGCTGATGGTGACCAGCAAGGGCATCGCCGCTGTGCCGCGCGCCAGCCTCGTCGTGGTCGCGGCCACGCTGGGCCAGTTCGACCTGCCGGTCGAGGGGGTCGCCTTCATCCTGGCGGTCGATCATTTCATGGACATGGGCCGCACCGCCACCAACGTGCTGGGCAATGCCATCGCCACATCGGTCATCACCAAATGGGAAGGGATGCTGGAGGTCGAGGAGCCGATCGACGTCCCCCATCCCAAAGCACCGGCGCATACCGTCGCGCATGGCCGCGCCGGGCTGGAGCTGGCCCCCGACATGGTGGATGACGACCGGAAGGGGAATTAATCCCCTTCTCCCCGCTGGGGAGAAGGATAGGAAGCCTTGGCGACGCAGTCGCTTAGGCGGACTTGGAAGAGGGGGTTCGACGCAGAGGCGGCTGGCTTGCGTTGGCTCAGCACACCCTCTCCCAGCTACGACTAGGCAGCAAGCTGCCAAGTCTCCACACCCTCTCCCTCAAGGGAGAGGGTTTAAGCCCTCACCACAACACCCCGCGCACGGGCTTGAGCGGCTCCGGTGCGGGGTCGCCGATGGACTGGAGCAGGTCGATCTCGATCGTGCGACACATGGCGTTGAGCGATACGTCATGCACGCTGTTGGCAAAGGGATCGACCAGATCGTCGCCGATCCGCAGCACCGCCAGGAACATGAGGCCTGCAACGGTGGACCCCAGCGGCGTCGCCAGCCCCAGTGTCTCGACCAGCCCGATCGGCAGGAAGAGGCAGAAGAGATGGGTGAAGATAGTCGGCAGATAGCGATATTGCACCGGTAGCGGCGTATTTTTGAGCCGCTCCATCCCGCCCTGCGCATTGGCGATGTCGACCAGCACCGCCTCCATCTGGGTCTGTTGGATCGTGTCGATCCACCCTGAGCGCCGGGCGATGTCGATGCGCCGCCCGGTGCTGTCGAGCAGGCCGTTGGCCGCGTTGGTGCGGGCCAGCGCCAGCCCCTTATCCTTTTCCTCCAGAAATCGGGTGACATCGTCATCGATCGGCAGGCGGCGCAACTGGCAGCGCAGTGCGTTCACATAGGCGATCTGGCGCCGAATTATCTCCCGCTTCAAATCGCGCCCTTCCGGGTCTGGCAGGAAATTGCGGGTCGCGCGCGCCAGGCTGCGCGAGGCGTTGATCATCGCCCCCCAAAGGGTGCGTCCCTCCCACCAGCGCTGATAGGCCGAATTGGACCGGAACCCCAGGAACAGCGCCAGCGCGGTGCCGAAGATGGTCAGCGGCAGTTCGGGCGCCTTGAACGGCAGCACATAATAAGTGATCGTGACGGCACAGTCCCACACGAACAGGATGGTCAGCGGCTTCCACACTTCTGTCGCCATGCGGCGTAAACTGGGGACGGGATCGACGATCATGCTGGTCTCCAAAGGACAGGACCGCGCTAACGCAAGAGGCGCGCAAAAGCTCCCTCGATGCTATAGCGAAATGACTGGCCTTTAGTGCAACTTGCAGCCCGGTCGGGCCGTTGGACAGCTACGGTAATATAAGGACAGGCGATTGACCGGCACGAGCCCCGAACCAAGCGCTGAAACCGGCACAAGAACCGCGGCGGCATCGCTCCAGTGGCAGATGCTGGCCGGGTTCGTCATCGGGCTGGTGGTCGGCCTGACCGTCTATATGACCGCGCCCGACGCGCGCTGGGTCGATCATGTCACCACCTATGTTACAGGACCGATCGGCCAGATTTTCCTGCGCCTATTATTCATGCTGGTCATCCCGTTGCTGGTGTCGGCTTTGATCGTCGGCATTGCCGAGATGGGCGAAATCCGCGCCCTGCGCCGCGTGGGGCTGCGCACATTAGTCTATACGCTGGTCGTGTCGGCGATTGCAGTGGCCGTCAGCCTGCTGGTGGTCGATCTGTTGCGGCCGGGCGCGGGCATCGACCCGGCGATGGCGCGGGCAATGCTGAGCGAGGCAGGACCGGGCGCGCAGGCGATACTGAACCGGGGCAGTGACGCGCCGCAGGGGATGGCCGCCTTCATCGCGATCGTCCCCGACAATATCGTCGCGGCCATGGCGGGTAACGACATATTGGCGGTGATGGTCTTTGCCCTGTTCTTCGGCATCGGGCTGATGCTGGTGCGCACGCCGCAGACCCAATTGCTGCTGAGCGCGATGGAGGGGTTGCTGGCGGTGACGATGCGGCTGATGGGGCTGGTGATCCGCCTGGCCCCGATCGCCATCGCCTGCTTCATGTTCAACCTGGCCGCGCATTTCGGCTGGGACTTGCTCATTCGCCTGTCCGCCTATGTTGGCGTGGTGCTGCTGGCGCTGGCGATCCAGATGTTCGGCGTCTATTCGCTGCTGATCGCCTTCATCGGCAGACGATCGCCTTGGCGCTTCTTTGCCGCCGTGCAGGAGGCCACCGTCATGGCCTTTGCCACCGCATCCTCCAACGCCACCCTGCCGACCGCGTTGCGCGTGGCGGAAGAGGAGTTGCGCCTGCCCCGCCGCATCGCCCGCTTCGTCCTGACCATCGGCGCGACCGCCAACCAGAATGGCACGGCGATGTTCGAGGGGATCACGGTGATCTTCCTCGCCCAGTTTTTCAGCATTGACCTCAGCATCGCGCAGCAGGTCATGGTGATGATGATGTGCATTTTGGGCGGCATTGGCACGGCGGGCGTGCCGGCGGGATCGCTGCCCGTGGTGGCGATGATATTGGGCATGGTCGGCATCCCCCCTGAAGGGATCGGGCTGGTGCTCGGCGTCGACCGGCTGCTCGATATGTGCCGCACCGCGCTTAACGTGACCGGCGATCTGGTCGCGGCGACAGTGATCGCGGCGGGTGAGGAGGATAGCGGGATATGATAAGCAACAAGCTGCCAGTTTACTGCCACAATGGTCGTGTGCGCCAGTCTGCGGGGAAACCCATGGCCGATAAGTCATTGAGTGGGTGCGTATCGAGCAGGGTAATCAGCCTGGCTTTCCATAGTGAAGTCGGCGACGCCCGATCCAGCATATAATGTATCAGCGTCAATGCGTTGTAGAGGTGTGCCGGGCCGCCGCTATGAGGAACGAGCGATGCGGCCAGTTTGGCGGGTTTCTGTGGCACACGCATCCGCAGCAGAAAACCGCGATTCCAGAGACGTGCATGATGAGCGCAACTGTTACGAATGATCGACAAATGTTTGAGCAGAGGCACCATAATGACTTCAGGCAGGCCTAAAGGCGCAGCAATGTTGTTCCGCAAAGCCCTGTCGGACAATAGTGAATACCAGCGCGAGATTTGCCCGAACGACATGAGTTCGGCCACCATCCAGACGGGCGGCATAGCTGGATCATCGTAATTTTCACGGTAATGCGCCATGTAGGTTTCAGGCGAAGTCCCGACCTCGCGAACCAGACGGGCCAGATTGTCATGAAATTTGCCGCGATCGCTGTATAGAGCGGCGTTCAAATATTCATGCGACCCTCCCTGATGGGCCAATGCATAAGCCCACGCACCTCTTACCGCGACTTCGATCCGTTCGATCGCGTCAAGCACCAGGAGCCGCAGTTGTCGATCAAACTCATATAATTCCGTGACGAGGTTGAACGACGTCCCGGTTTGAAAACGCGGGCCGGCCTGTCCCTTGGGATGTTCGAACGGCAGCCAATAGGCACTTAGCCGATAGTAGCTGACATGCTGGAGCCAGTGACGCGCCAACGCTGCATCAGACACCGTCATACCTTGCATCTTCAAATGCGCGATTTGCTGATCAATGGTCAGGGAGGGCTTTGCGAAGAAACGGGTCATCCGTCTCACATATGCCAGAAAAAAAAGACCCGCCAAGTGTGCATATCCTTGCGGATAGAGGCCTGGCGGGTTCGATTGCTGTCGATGTAGTGGGAAATTTCCTACAAATCAATGAAAGCTTGCGACGATTTGCAACAGTTCACCGCAGCTTGGCGATGTTCAGACCATCTTCCTTGGCGCGGGCCTTGGTCGATTCCTCGGTCCGGGTCAGCGCCTTGGCGATGGCCTTAAGGCCCATGCCTTTTTTCGCCAGCAGGTGCAGCTTCTGGATTTCGTCCTGAGTCCAGGGCTGCCTATGCCGTTCGAATTTCTCGGCCATCGCCCTTAATCCGCGAACGGATCGCGCACCAGGATGGTATCCTCGCGCTCTGGGCTGGTGGATACGAGCGTGACCGGGCAGCCGATCAGTTCCTCGATCCGGCGGATATATTTGATCGCCTGCGCTGGAAGGTCCGCCCAGCTGCGCGCGCCGGCGGTGGTGTCGTGCCAGCCTTCGATCGTTTCGTAGATGGGCTGGGCCTTGGCCTGATCCTGCGCATGGGCGGGCAGATAGTCGTAGGTCTGGTCGCCAATCTTGTAGCCGACGCAGATATTGAGCGTGTCGAACCCGTCCAGCACGTCGAGCTTGGTCAGCGCGATGCCGGTCACACCCGATACTGCGATCGACTGGCGCACCAGCACCGCGTCGAACCAGCCGCAGCGGCGCTTGCGCCCGGTGACGGTGCCAAATTCATGGCCGCGTTCGCCCAGCCGCTGGCCGGTGGCGTCCTCCAGTTCGGTGGGGAACGGGCCGGAGCCGACGCGGGTGGTATAGGCCTTGACGATGCCCAGCACGAAGCCTGCCGCATTGGGGCCAAGGCCGGTGCCGCTGGCCGCCGTACCCGCCACGGTGTTGGAGGAGGTGACGAAGGGATAGGTGCCATGATCGATGTCGAGCAGCGTGCCCTGCGCGCCCTCGAACAATATACGCTTGCCCGCCGCCTTCGCCTTGTTGAGGGTGAGCCAGACCGGCTTGACGAAGGGCAGGATGAAGTCGGCGATTTGCGTCAGTTCCGCCATCAGCGCGGCGCGGTCGATCGGCGGTTCGCCAAAACCGGCGCGCAGCGCGTCATGATGGGCGGTCAGGCGATCCAGCTGCGGGCCGAGATCGTCGAGATGGGCGAGGTCACACACGCGGATGGCGCGGCGGCCGACCTTGTCCTCATAGGCCGGGCCAATGCCGCGCCGGGTGGTGCCGATCTTGCCAGCACCGCTCGCATCCTCGCGCAACCCGTCGAGATCACGGTGGAAGGGCAGGATCAGCGGGCAGGTTTCGGCAATCTGGAGATTGTCGGGCGTGATCGACACGCCCTGCCCGGTCAGTTTGGCGACTTCATCGCGGAAATGCCAGGGGTCCAGCACCACGCCATTGCCGATGACCGACAGCGTGCCGCGCACGATGCCCGATGGCAGCAGCGAGAGTTTATAGACTTTCTCGCCAACGACGAGCGTGTGGCCCGCATTATGGCCGCCCTGGAAACGGGCGACGACATCGGCGCGCTCCGACAGCCAGTCGACGATCTTGCCCTTGCCCTCGTCACCCCATTGGGCGCCGATCACGGTTACATTTGCCATGGATACAGATCTCCGCCCGCCGCGCGGACCGGCCATGCCCTTCGACGGGACTCGACATGCCGGTAGGATCGATTGGGCGCCCGACAGAATTATGGGGCACCCGGTGCGGGCGCGGGTTAGCGGCGCGGGACGGGCGCGTCAAGGCGGCGGGCGATTACACTTTGATACAGGGCAGCGGCTTTACGGGACGATGCAGGCGCGCAATCCTGGTTTTCCGTCGTCTGTGGAGATGTGTCGTGCGGATAGCGTTGATCCTTGCCCTGTGCCTGTCGCTTTTGTCCCCCGCCAACGGGGCGCCGTTGCGGGAGCAGCCTGGAGAGCAAGTGCTGGCCTATGGCAGCGATCCGGCGCAGACGCTCGATTTCTGGCCGGGCAAAACCGACAGTGAGCCGAACATATTAAAGCCGTTGGTGATTTTCGTCCATGGCGGCGGGTGGAAACGGGGCAGCAAGGACAATGCCACGGGCCGGTATAAATCTGTTCATTATCAACAGCTTGGCTATAATTTCGCGTCGATCGACTATCGCCTGGTTCCGGGGGCCACGGTAGAACAGCAGGCGCAGGATGTCGCCGATGCCGTCGCTTTCCTGCGCAAGCGCGCGGCGACATTGGGGATCGATCCGGGCCGGATCGTGCTGATGGGGCATAGTGCGGGCGCGCATCTGGTCGCGCTGGTGGGGACGGACATGCGCTATTTCGCCAAGGCTGGCCTGCCGCCCGATGCCGTGCGTGGGATCATCCCGCTGGATGGCGCGGCCTATGATGTGGCGGCGCAGATGGCGCAATCGGGCCGGTTCAGGTTCATGAAGGGCACCTATGAGCAGGCGTTCGGCGCGGATTTCGCGCGGCAGCAGGCGCTGTCGCCGACCCGCCATGCCGCCCGGCCCAACGCCCCGGCTTTCCTGATCCTGCATGTCGACCGGGACGATGGCGCGGCGCAATCGGAGGCGCTGGCCGCTGCCTTGAAACGCGCAGGCACGCCGGTGGAGATACAGGCATTGGAGGGCCGTGGGCTGCGCGGCCATATGCAGATCAATCGGCAGATGGGCGATCCGGCCTATCCCGGCACGGCGATCGTGGACAACTGGCTCGCGCGGATATTCCGTTAGAAAGTGCGCAGTTCCGCGCCATCGAGCCAGTGCGAGCAGCGCAGGGTCGCGCCATCCTCATCGCCCACCAGCGCGGCGACGGTGTGCCAGCCTTCGGCGCGCAGGTCTGCGGCGCGGGTCGCGTCAGACCCCAGCGGCAGGAACAGGCGCTTGGGTGCCTCGTCACCAAAGCCCGCGTCGATCAGCGGGTCGGGATAGAGCGAGAAACCGATGGCAGGTTCGTCCTGCCCGTCTGCGCGCAAAATGGCATAACTGCCGCCCCGGCCGATTTCGCCGATGAAGCCTTCGGCAAAGATCGAGAAGCCAAACCAGTTCTGATACTCAAAGCCATGCCGTTCGGTCGGATCGAGCGTCAGGGTAATGTCCCAGCCGATCGGTTTGGCGATGGCGCGCAGGCCCGCGATGCGGCTGTCTATCGCGCCGCCCAGCTGTGCGTTGAAGGCTTCCAGTCGCTCCATCGCGGCGTGGAATGGCCCAGTCGCCTCGATCAGCGGGAGATAGGCGGCGGCTTGCGGGCCAAGGGCGACGAGCGCGCCTGCATCCTTGGCGTCGAGTTCGGTGCGCACGGCTTCCAGTTCATCCGCCGCCAGCGGCAGCGGCCCGGCGGCCAGCATGTCGATCAGATCAGGCAGGGTGAAATCGATGGTGAGGCCGCTGACGCCCGCCGCCTGCAATGCCTCGATCGCGACATTGACGATCTCGACTGCGGCAGCAACGCTGTCCGACCCGATCAGTTCGGCCCCGACCTGCAACTTCTCCCGCTCCGGCCGCAACTGGTTGGCTTTCAGGCGGATCACCGGCCCGGCATAGGAAAGGCGCAGCGGACGCGGCGCGGTAGCGAGGCGCGTCGCGGCGATGCGGCCGACCTGCGCCGTCATGTCCGGCCGCAGCGCCAGGCTGCGTTGCGACACCGGATCGACCGCACGGACCAGATCCTGCGCGCGCATGGATTTGAGCCGCTGGGTCAGCGTATCCTCAAACTCCGCCAGCGGCGGCATGACCCGCTCATAACCATGGGTCGCAACCGTATCGAGAACGCGGCGCGCAAGCCGGGCGGAGGCTTCGGCCTGCGGGGGCAGGCGGTCGGATAATCCTTCGGGAAGAAGGCCGGGCGGGATCATGGTCATACCTTAGCTCCCTCCCCCTTGGGGGGGAGGGCTGGGGAGAGGGGGCACGCGCAACGCATCGGCAATCACGCTCAATACACCCTCGATATTGCTGATGACATCGGGATTGGCAAAACGGATCATGCGATACCCCAGCGATTCCAGAAATTCGGTTCGCCGGGCGTCATAGCGATCTTTGGCGGAATGTGTATCCCCATCGACTTCGATGATGAGGCGCGCGGCCTTTGACGCGAAATCGACAATATAGGGCGCGATGATGGTCTGGCGCGTGAATTGCTGGTTTTCGAAACGGTTGGCGCGCAGGGCGAGCCATAGCTTCTGTTCGGCGGGGGTGGGGTTGGCGCGCATATGTCTGGCGCGCTGTTTCAGCGTTGGGTCCAGCCGCATCGTTGCTCCCCCTCTCCCAACCCTCTCCCCAAGGGGAGAGGGCTTTCAGAGCAGCTTAGGCGAAGCGCAGCACCTTGACCTGCTTCACGCCGGTCAGGTTGCAGATTTCCCAGCGCAGCGGTTCGGTGACGGTGCCGTCGACCGACAGCAGCAGCACGGCTTCACCGCCCTGGTTGCGACGGCCGAGGTGGAAGGTGCCGATATTGACGTCGGCTGCACCCAGCGTCGATCCCAGGCGACCGATGAAACCGGGCGCATCCTGGTTGACGATGTAGAGCATGGTGCCGTCCAGATCGGCCTCCACCTTGATGCCGAACAGTTCGACCAGACGCGGCGAGGCATGGCCGAACAAAGTGCCGGCGACCGAGCGCTGACCGCTTTCGGTGGTGACGGTGACGCGCACCAGCGTCTGATAGTCGCCTTCGCGGTCATGGCGCACTTCGCGCACGTCAAGGCCGCGTTCCTTGGCCAGGAAGGGTGCATTGACCATGTTCACCGTGTCCGAATAGACGCGCATCAGGCCCGCCAGCACGGCGGCGGTGATCGGCTTCTGGTTCAGTTCGGCGGCGTGGCCCTCCACCTCGACCGCAACGCCGGTGATCTGGTCGCCTTCCAACTGGCCGACCAGGCTGCCCAGCTTCTCGGCAATCGCCATATAGGGCTTGAGCTTGGGGGCTTCCTCGGCCGACAGCGAGGGGACGTTGAGCGCATTGGTGATGCCGCCGTCGAGCAGATAGTCGGACAGCTGGTCAGCGACCTGAAGCGCGACATTGACCTGCGCTTCGTCGGTCGATGCGCCCAGATGCGGGGTGCAGATGAAGTTGGGGGTGCCGAACAAGGGCGATTCCTTGGCCGGTTCGGTCTGGAACACGTCGAGCGCGGCACCCGCGACCTGACCCGAATCGAGCGCATCCTTGAGCGCGGCTTCGTCGATCAGCCCGCCACGCGCGCAGTTGACGATGCGCACGCCCTTCTTGGTCTTGGCGAGATTTTCGCGGCTCAGGATATTGCGGGTCTGGTCGGTCAGCGGCGTGTGCAGGGTGATGAAGTCGGCCTTCGCCAGCAACGTGTCGAGATCCGCCTTTTCCACGCCCATTTCGACGGCGCGCTCAGGCGTCAGGAAGGGATCGAAGGCGACGACCTTCATTTTCAGGCCCAGCGCGCGGCTGGCGACGATCGAGCCGATATTGCCCGCGCCAATGAGGCCCAGCACCTTGCCGGTGACTTCCACGCCCATGAAGCCGTTTTTGGGCCACAGGCCTTGCTGGGTCTGCGCATTGGCTTCGGGAATCTGGCGCGCCAGCGCGAAGATCAGCGCGATGGCATGTTCGGCGGTGGTGATCGAGTTGCCGAACGGGGTGTTCATGACGATCACGCCCTTGGCGCTGGCATAGGGGATGTCGACATTGTCGACGCCGATGCCCGCGCGGCCGATGACCTTCAGGTTGGTGGCGGCGTCGAGGATGTCCTTGGTCACCTTGGTCGAGCTGCGAATGGCGAGGCCATCATATTGGCCGATCATGGCCTTCAACTCTTCGGGGGTCTTGCCGGTGATGACATCGACTTCAACGCCGCGCTCACGGAAGATCGCGGCGGCGCGGGGGTCCATCTGGTCGCTGATAAGAACTTTGGGCATCTGCATTTCCTTTGGAAAATAGTCTCGTCATCCCCGCGAAGGCGGGGATCCATCTCCCACCATTGCACCTGTCGACAGGCTGGGAGATGGGTTCCCGCCTTCGCGGGAATGACGAATTAAGAGTGCGGAGCCTCGTGCTTGGCCTGCTCTTCCGCCTTCACGGTAGCATATGCCCAGTCCAGCCACGGCCCAAGCGCCTCAATGTCTGCCGTATCGACAGTTGCCCCACACCAGATCCGCAAGCCCGCAGGTGCGTCCCGATAGCCTGCGACATCGTACGCTGCGCCTTCCTTTTCGAGGAGGGAAGCAAACCGCTTGACCATGTCCTGATCAAACAAAGCCAAAAACAGGCAAACGCTAGTCTTTGAACGAAATTCCGGTTCAGCAGCCAAATGATGCAGCCAGTCGCGCTCCGCCACGATCTTGTCCAGAGCGGCGGCATTGGCGTCGCTACGGGCGATCAGGCCAGCGGCACCGCCGATCGACTTGCCCCATTCCAGCGCGAAGATCGCGTCCTCGACCGCCAGCATGGAGGGGGTGTTGATCGTTTCGCCCTTGAACACGCCTTCGGTCAGCTTGCCCTTCGACACCAGGCGGAACACCTTGGGCAGCGGCCAGGCGGGGGTGTAGCTTTCGAGCCGTTCGACCGCGCGGGGGCCGAGGATCAGCACGCCATGACCGCCCTCGCCGCCCAGCACCTTCTGCCAGGAGAAGGTGGCGACGTCGATCTTGGCCCAGTCGATGTCATAGGCGAACACCGCGCTGGTCGCGTCGGCGAAGGTCAGGCCTTCGCGGTCGGCGGGGATGAAATCAGCGTTCGGCACACGCACGCCCGACGTCGTGCCGTTCCAGGTGAACAGCACGTCGTTGCTGAAATCGACCGCCGACAGATCGGGCAACTGACCATAATCGGCGCGGATCACGGTGGGGTCGAGCTTCAGCTGCTTGGCAGCGTCCGTCACCCAGCCTTCGCCGAAGCTTTCCCACGCGATGGTCGTGACCGGGCGGGCGCCCAGCATCGTCCACATCGCCATTTCAAACGCGCCGGTGTCGGAACCCGGCACGATGCCGATGCGATGCGTGTCGGGCAGATTCAGCAGCTCGCGCATCAGGTCGATGCAGTATGCGAGGCGGGTCTTGCCGATCTTGCTGCGGTGCGAACGGCCAAGCGAGTCGGTGGCGAGCGCAGCGGCGCTCCAGCCCGGAGGCTTGGCACAGGGACCGGACGAGAAAAAGGGACGCTCAGGCTTTTTGGCCGGAAGGGTTGCGGGCTTTACGGCAGGCGCAACGGTGGCGTCAACGGCAGTCAAATCAGTCATGTAGCGTCTCCTTACAGAGAGCAGCGCGGCGTTGGGACCGCGTGGCCCGCTGGCCCCACTAGAGATTTCGGCTGAACTGTCAAGCTGGTTGCAAAAACAGGACGAGCCGTGGCCGCCGTTAACCATCGGCAAGATTTGTCCTGCTACCATGGCTCGCTGTTGGAAGAGCGGGCGATGACGATGAGAATGTTTCGCGGCGCGGCGCTGGCCGTGACGATGGCGATGATGCTGAGCGCGTGCGGCGGCGATCTGGTGCCGCGCGGCCGGGTGGCGCGAGTCTCCAAACCCGTCCGTCCGGCAGCGCCGCCACCGATGGAAGTGCGCCAATGTCTGGCAAAGCTCAATGCGCAGGCGATTGCCTACACCCCGCTGCCCGACCGGACATTTGGCGGCGGGTGCAGCGCGGTGGGCAGCGTCAAGCTGATCGACTTTGGCGTGCCTGCGACCAATTTGGGGGCGATGACCTGCCAGTTGGCGGCCAATTTCGCGGCCTGGGCGCGCTATGGCGTGCAACCGGCGGCCCGTTCCATATTGGGGACGGAGATTGTGCGGATCGACACATTTGGCACCTATAATTGCCGCCCGATCGCAGGCAGCGGCAAATTATCCGAACATGCGCACAGCAACGCGATCGACATTGCCGCCTTCGTACTGGCGGACGGGCGGAGGATTAGTGTCGAACAGGGCTGGAGCGGCGACCGGGAGACGCGCCAGTTCCTGAAAATCGTCCATGCCAGCGCCTGCAAGCGGTTCAACACTGTCCTCAGCCCCGATTATAACGCGGCGCATCACGACCATTTTCATTTCGACATGGGCGGCAAGGGAGGATTCTGTAGGTAACCCGTCTTGGCAATGTCATCCGCGCCCCTTACGTCGTGGGGATGACGAAAAAAGACATTGAAGAACGTAAATTCCGCCCCGCCAGTCAGGAGGCGGCGGACGCCCGCAAGGCGATCGACACACCGCAGACCAGCAGCAGCGCCTATCGGCTGGCGTTTCAGGATACCGAATTCCTGCTGCGCGAAGATTTGCGTCCGGTCCGCTTCCAGCTGGAGCTGTTGAAGCCGCAATTGCTGATGGACGAGGCGCGAATCGAATCGACCTTCGTTTTCTATGGCTCCGCCCGCATCCCCGAACCCGATCAGGTGCAGGCGCGGATCGACGCTGCGACCACGCCGGAACAGAAGCGGATTGCCGAGAATCTCGGCAAGAAGGCGCATTATTATGACGAAGCCCGCAAACTGGCGGGCATCGCGGCGCAATATCCGGTGAATGAGGCGGGATGCCGCCACTTCGTTGTGTGTTCCGGCGGCGGCCCCTCGATCATGGAAGCGGCCAATCGCGGCGCAGCCGATGTCGGCCAGACCACCATCGGCATGAACATCGTCCTGCCGCATGAACAGGCACCCAACCGCTTCGTCACGCCGGAGCTGAGTTTCCAGTTCCACTATTTTGCGCTGCGCAAGATGCATTTCCTGCTGCGCGCGCGGGCGCTGGCGGTGTTCCCCGGCGGGTTCGGCACGTTCGACGAGATGTTCGAGCTGCTCACCCTCATCCAGACCGGCAAGATGAAGCCGATTCCGATCCTGCTGTTCGGCAAGGCCTTCTGGAACCGGGTGGTCGATTTCGAGGCGCTGGCGGATGAAGGCGTGATTGCGCCTGCCGACCTTAACCTCATCACCTGGGTCGAAAGCGCGGAGGAGGCGTGGCAGGCGGTGCAGGCCTTTTATCAGGATAGCGAACCGCTGGGGTGTTGAGCGACACATCCCCCTCTTCCAACTTCGCCTAGGCCCTTCGGGCCAAGGCTGCGTATCCTTCTCCCCCACGGGGAGAAGGGTTAGAGGCCTTGCCCTGCAACCCGCATCGCTCTAGGGCGCGGCCATGCTTGGCGATCTGGCCCATGTCGACACCTGGATCTTCGATCTGGACAATACGCTCTATCCGGCGAAGGCGGACCTGTTCGCGCTGATCGACGTGAAGATGGGCGAATTTATCCAAGGGTTGCTGGGCTGCGACCCGGTGGCGGCGCGCGAAACCCAGAAGCGCTACTTCATGGAGCATGGCACCACCCTGTCGGGGCTGATGCACCATCATGGCATCGAGCCGCGCGAATTCCTTGACTATGTCCATGACATTTCGATGGACCGGCTGGAGGTCGACGTTGATCTCAACGCCCATATCGCCGCGCTGCCGGGCCGCCGCCTGATCTTCACCAATGGCGATGCGACCTATGCGGGGCGTGTGCTGGAGAAACTGGGCCTGACCGACGCATTCGAGCTGATCCACGACATTCACGCCTGCCAATATGTGCCAAAGCCCGACCCGTCGGGCTATGCCGAATTGTGCCGGGTTCACAGCGTCGATCCGACCCGCGCCGCCTTTTTCGAGGATATGGCCCGCAATTTGCGGCCCGCCAAGGCGATCGGCATGGCGACCATCTGGGTCAATAATGGCTCCGAAGCGGGCAATCATGATCATCATCCCGATTTTATCGATTTTGAGACAGACCATCTGAGGCCTTTTCTGGCCAGCATCCTTGGGGAAAGCGCATGACCGACCTGCAAACCACAATCGACGCCGCCTGGGAGGACCGGGCCAATGTGAGCCTGACCACGCAAGGCGCGGTGCGCGACGCCGTGAACGACGCGCTGGCGCTGCTGGACAGCGGCAAGGCCCGCGTCGCCGAGCCGGTGGACGGCGGCTGGCAGGTCAATCAGTGGCTCAAAAAAGCCGTGCTGCTCTCGTTCCGCCTGAACGACAATGCGCTGATCGAAAACGGTCCCGGTGGCGGTTTCTGGTGGGACAAGGTACCCAGCAAATTCGCCGGATGGGGCGAGGCGGAATTCCGTGCCGCCGGGTTCCGTGCCGTCCCCGGTGCTTTCGCGCGGGCGGGCGCGCATATCGCCAAGAATGCGATCCTGATGCCCAGCTTCGTCAATATCGGTGCCTTCGTCGATGAAGGCACGATGGTCGACGCCTGGGTGACGGTGGGCAGCTGCGCCCAGATCGGCAAGAATGTCCATCTGTCGGGCGGCGTCGGCATTGGCGGCGTGCTGGAACCGTTGCAGGCCGATCCCGTCATCATCGAGGATGACTGTTTCATCGGCGCGCGGTCCGAAGTGGTCGAAGGCGTGCGCATCGGCAAGGGATCAGTCCTGTCGATGGGCGTGTTCATCGGCCAGTCGACCAAGATCATCGACCGCGCGACCGGCGAAATATTCATGGGCGAAGTGCCGCCCTATTCGGTGATCGTTCCCGGATCGCTGCCCGGCAAGCCGCTGCCCGACGGCACACCCGGTCCCAGCCTCTATTGCGCGGTGATCGTCAAGCGGGTGGACGCCCAGACCCGGTCCAAGACCGGGATCAACGAGCTGCTGCGCGACTGATAGTCTCGCTCATTCCAGCGCCAGCAGCGCAAAGGTCGCCAGCCAATGTTCCCCCATATAGTCGCCCGCGACATGGGGGAGGCTGGCGGCGATATGCCGTTTCGCTGCGTCGAGCGCCAGCACTGCAACCGGGTCGTCCGGTCCCAGCGCCGCGGCAATGGCGCGCCAGCACCAGGCGCGGCTGAGGTTCAGGCCGTCGAGATGCGCGATCTTGCCATCGCTGCGGTCCGACACGGTGGCGGGGGTGAATAAGGTCGCCGGTTCGCCCTGCGCCAAATGCGGCAGAAAGCCATGGAACCAGTCGGCAAAATCCGCCCGCGCCAGCAGGCGGCACATCAGCAGCGCCTCGCACAAGGCTGGCGAGAGAAATTCGTCGCCGCCCGGCTCCCACGCCTGACAGGCGCGATCATTGCCGAACCAGTGGAGCGCCCGGTCCCGGATCAACGCCACCAGCGCAGGATCGCGCGCTTCCGCCCATTCCAGTGCCAGCACCAGCGCGAAGGCGATGTTGAAATGGGTGCCGACGCGCAGCGGATAGGTGAGTTTGGGCAGGAAGCCATGGAAGCGCGCCGCGAACCCCAGCGCCAGCGGCTCCACCGCCGCCGCCCAGGGCGCATCATGCCGTGCCAGTTCGCCATGCAGCGCCAGCGCCCAGGCCCAGCCATAGGGCCGCTCAAAACCCGTGGCGGTCGGCCGGGCGAGGAAGGCCAGTTCGCCCGCCACCTTATCCGGCACCAGCATCGTATCGGCCTGCACCCGGATCGTAGCGGCCTGCGGCATGTCCGGGTAAAGGCGCAGCAGCCGCATCACCTGCCACCAGCCATGAACGCAGCTATGCCAGTCGAAACTGCCGTGAAAAATCGGATGATGATCGACCGGTTCGCGCGCATCCTGCGGCCCGGCCAGCACCAGATCCATCTTATAGGGATAGCGCCGCCCCAGATGGGACAGGGTCAGCGTGGCAAAGCCATTGGCCATGTCGGGGGTCAGATGGGTCATGGGAAAGCAAGCCAGTAAATGAGGGCGATATTGACGGCGAGCAGCGGCAGGGCCGTGCCGACCTGCTGCCTTATGACGCCATGCTTGTCCTTGAGTTCCAGCAAGGCGGCGGGGACGAGGTTAAAATTGGCCGCCATCGGCGTCAGCAACGTGCCGCAGAAACCCGCCAGCATCCCGATGGCGCAGACGATCGCGGGATCGCCATGATAGGTGCGGATCAGCAGCGGCACGCCGATCGCGGCGGTCATCACCGGGAAGGCGGCAAAGGCATTGCCCATGACGATGGTGAACAGCGCCATGCCAAGGCCATAGGCGATCACTGCGCCTAATAGACTGCCCTGCGGGATCGCCTGACTGACCAGCCCGCCGACCGCATCGCCCACACCCGCCAGCGCAAATACCGCGCCCAGACTGGCCAGCATCTGCGGCAAAATCGCGGCCCAGCCGACCTGGTCCATCAACCGCCGCCCCTGTTGCAACGGCTCAACCGGCGACGCGCGCAGCCACAGGCACCCCATAACCAGCGCGATCAGCACGCCCAGCGCCAGTGCGATCAGCGTCGCCTGCTTGCCATCGATCCAGCCGGGCATCTCCTTGAACAGCAGCGTACCGACCAGCGCGGTTACCGGAATGACCAGCGCGATGACGAACAGCCCGTTGCCAAAGCGCCCCGCCCGCTCCTTCCGTAGAGCGTCCGCCACCGCGCCGCCGCCCCGGCCCAGCCCGGATGCCGCAAGGCCGACCAGTCCCAGCACCAGCACACCATTGCCAAGGTCGCCCAGCTTATCCCCGGCCCACATCGACAGGGCCAGCAGCGCCCAAAAAGCAGCCGTTCGTCGGGCGCGCTTATTGCTTTTGTCGGCCACGCCCAGCAGCGCAAAGGCGGCGAAGATCGCGCCCGCCAGCGCATAGACCCAGTGCAGCGTGATCATGGCCGTTCCGCCCGGTTCAGGCGACGATCGAGCCGCCACAGCCGAAAGCCATGGATCAGGAAGGCGGCGATCGCGGTCGGGATCGCCCAGACCGACAACTGGAGCGGCTCAAGGCTGATGCCATATTGTTCCAGCAGCCCCTTGATCAGCAGGATCGATCCGATGGCGAGGAAAATGTCCTCGCCAAAGAACAGCCCGACATTGTCGGTCGCCGCCGCCATCGCCTTGACCTTCTCGCGCTCCGTATGGTCCAGATCGCCCGCCTGCCGTTCTGCGGCGGCCTCCGCGATCGGCGCGACCAGCGGGCGCACGGTCTGCGCATGACCCGCCACCGATGTCAGCCCAACCGCGGCCAACCCCTGCCGCACCAGCAGATAGCCGGTCAGGAACCGGCCCACCGTTGCCCCGCGCATCCGCCCGATCAGCCCGCGTGCGCGCTCCTGTAACCCGTGCGCCTCCAGCAGGCCGACGACCGGCAACACAATCCAGATGATACTGACATAGCGCGCCTCGTTGAACGCCTTGCCGAACGCGGCGAGGATGGCGACCGGATCAAGCCCCGCCGCAATGCCGGTGACGACCGCCGACGCGAGGATGACAAGCAGCGGGTTGAAGCGCAGCACGAAACCGGCGACGATCACCGCAATGCCCAGCAGCACCCACATTAGGGTGCAGACCCATAAATTATGAGGATCGAGACAGGATTGTCCGGGATTCTGTGGGAGGAGAAGTGCGAAGAGCGGGCAAGATTGCCCGTTCGAGGGCTTCGACACGCCACAGAACCCGGACAATCCTGCCCCAGAGGGGTGGGACGAAAATGGCCGGTGGAGCGGTCGAACGCTTGCAAGATAGTTCCGCTATCTCGCCGCGCGCTCTCCCTCCCACCAGCCATTTTCGTCTCCATCTCGACCTCGTAATTTATGGGTCTGCACCCTTAGCGGCGCGCCCTAATAGCCAGCCTCGATCGCCAGCCTGATCCCCTCTGCGCCGGTCCTGACGCCCAGCGCTTTCAGCATCGCGGCGCGGTGCATCTTCACCGTGCGTTCGGTCAGGCCCAGATCCCAGGCAATCTGCTTGTTGAGCTTGCCCGCCGCCATCGCGATCAGCACGTCGCGCTGGCGCGATGTCAGCGCGGCGATCCGTTCACGCGCGCCCGACGATCGCTCTGCCCCGGCAACGTCCGGGGTTTCCACCGCCATTTGCGACCCCAGGAAATAATCCAGTTCGCCATCCACGCCAAAGATCGGCGCGACCATCACCGCGTTGCGGAAAGGCGTGCCGTCCTTGCGGTAGTTCAATATCTCCACCAGCACAGGCCGCCTTTCGCGCACGCCCGACCGGATCGTCTCACTGAGCCAGGGTTCGGTATCCGGGCCGGACAGGAAGCGACAATTGCGGCCGACGATTTCCTCGCGCGCATAACCGGTCAGCGCGATGAACGCTTCATTACATTCGACAATCGGATTGTCGGGCAGGCGCGGGTTGCTGATCACGGCGGCGATCGCGCTGTTGGCGATCATTTCGGACAAGGACATGGTCACTCACAGACTGGCGGGCGATCGGCGGATGCGATGCCCCTTTGGGCATGTTGCCCCAAATGCCCCGCCTGCCGCAAGCAGGCTGAAACAGGCCCCTGATGAACGAAAGGGAAAGGCCATGAATTTCATCCCCCGCGAGCTTGGCGATTATGCCTTCGACGATGAAGGCCGCCCGCTCGTGCCGCAGGCCGTGCAGGACGCGGTGCGCACGCTGATTCGCTGGGCAGGCGACGACCCTGAACGCGAAGGCTTGCGCGATACGCCGGCGCGGGTCGGCCGGGCATGGCGCGACTATTGCACCGGCTATGAGGAAGATCCCGGTCGCCATTTGTCCCGCACGTTTCAGGAAGTGGGCGGCTATGACGAGATCGTGCTGCTGAAGGACATACCGTTCCAGTCGCATTGCGAACATCATATGGCGCCGATCACCGGCAAGGCGTCGATCGCCTATCTGCCGCGCGACCGGGTAGTGGGCATATCCAAACTCGCCCGCGTGCTGCACGGCTTTGCCCGGCGGTTGCAGGTGCAGGAACGGCTGACGGCGGAAGTTGCGCAGAGCATTCAGGACCATCTTCAGCCCCATGGCGTTGCCGTGGTGATAGAGGCGCAGCATGGCTGCATGACCGGCCGGGGCGTGCGCACCCCCGGCGTCGCCATGGTGACCAGCCGCCTGCTCGGCTGCTTCCTGGACGATCGCGCCAGCCGCCGCGAACTGCTTACGCTGATGGGCTATTGAAACGGGGCATGACAGGGTGACGCTGGCGATCATAGGCGCAGGGATGGCAGGGCTGGCCTGCGCCGACCGGCTGGCGGAAGATGGTGTCGCCGTGCGGCTGTTCGACAAGGGGCGCGGGCCGGGCGGGCGCATGTCGACCCGCCGGGTGGAAACCTCCGCTGGCACCGCCAGTTTCGACCATGGCGCGCAATATTTCACCGTGCGCGATCCGCTGTTCCGCGATCAGGTCGATGCCTGGGCTGCGACCGGAGTCGTCGTCCCCTGGCCCGAAGCCGGCGCCGACGCCTGGATCGGCAACCCGGCCATGAATGCGCCGATCCGCCATATGGCGGCAGCCCATCAGGTGGATTTTCAGCATCATGTCCATGGCCTGCAACGCGACTCGGCGGGCTGGTGGGTGCGGCTCGACAGCGGCATTGAAGGGCCATTTGACGCCGCGATCGTCGCGCTGCCGTCGGAACAGGCCGCATCCATATTGGGCCTGCATGATCTGGCGATGGCGCGGGTGGCGATGACGGCGCGCTCGCAACCCTGTTGGACCGCGATGATCGCCTTTGCCGAGCCGGTCGATCTGCCGGTCGATCATGTCAGCGGCGGCGGCATCCTGTCATGGGCGGCGCGCAACAGCGCAAAGCCGGGCCGCGACGGGCCGGAAGCCTGGGTCGTGCAGGCCAATGGTGCCTGGTCGGCGGCGCATCTGGAAGAAAGTCCGCACGTCATCGGTCCGCTACTGCTCGATGCGCTGGGGCAGATGACTGGCAGTGCAGGATTGCCGCCTGTGGCGCACCTGACCGCGCATCGCTGGCGCTTTGCCATGACGCGCGGTACCGACAATGGCGCGCTGTGGAACGATCATATTCGGCTGGGCGCGTGCGGCGACTGGCTGCTGGGGCCGCGGGTGGAACTGGCCTGGCTGTCAGGCCGGATGCTCGGCGCGCGGGTCGCGCAGGATATGACGCTGCCGCTCGCCGAGTCCGGCTGAGGTTTTAGAACCGCACCGGCCCGCTCCCCCCACCCGTCCACCCAACGGCAGTATATTGTGGGTGGCCGGGTGGGGGAGCGGGCCGGTGCGGCAGAATGTGCGAAGGCACATTCTCAAAGAACTTAATCCACGAAATTGCCCGGTCGGGCGAACGTCTCTATCGGCTTGCGATCGCTGGGGATTTCGCGGGCTTGCAAGGCTTCGGGCAGGACCGACTTGTCGCCCATCCGCCCGATCGCCACTGCCGCCTCGATACGGAAACGATCCGGCACCGCCAGCTCGGTGCGCGCAGCGTCGAAATCGACCCCGCTCATCGCATGGGTGTGATAGCCCAGCCGGGTCGCCTGCAACGCCAGCAAGGCCCAGGCTGCGCCCGCATCGAAACTGTGGCTGTGCGACGGCTTGAAATCGTCCGATCCCGGCGCGGCAGTCAGCGTGTCGGACAGGACATAGACCAGCGCGCCGGCATGTTGCACCCAGCTCTGGTTGAACGGCAGCAGGACGCCGAGAAACCGGCTCCAGTCCGCGCTGCCGCGATGGGCATAGAGAAAGCGCCAGGGCTGATAATTAAACGCCGACGGCGCCCAGCGGGCCGCATCGAACAGCGTGTCGAGGTCCGCCTGCGGGATTGGCGAGCTATCAAAGGCGCGTGGCGACCAGCGTTCCAGAAACAGCGGATCGACCGCGCGGGTCACGGTGCGGGGGTTGGTGGCCATGAAGGCTCCTTGCATGAACGTGAAAGACCGGCGCAATATAGGGTGGATATTGCGGTTGCGAAGGGGTCAGCGGATCGCTTCAGACGGCTGGCCGGTCCGGTCGCCCTGACCGCGCGCGAGCATGAAGGCGTCGGCGTCCCGTTCCAGCAGGATCACCGTGGGTTCGCGCAACAGCGCCTGCGCCAGTCGCGCGCGCAACCGGGCAAAGCGCCCATCCTGTCCCTGCCGTTCGATCATGCATCCTCCGCGCCGACTCATGCAGCTTATCTATCGATGCTATAGACAAACGTCGCTCAAGCAATGCTGGGGGGCAGGACAGAAATGCTTTTGCGCGGAGTTGCGCCGCGGCCATGCCATCGTCGAGGCGTTCCTCCAAGCCATCGGCATGAGCGTTGCAGCACGCACAATGACAGATCCGGCCTTGACCGATCCGGTCGGTGCCTGCTTCACCCTGATACTGCCCCAGCCGCTCATCCTGTCCGATCCCCCCCATTGACGGAACCAGTCCATGACCCTGCGCCACTGCCTGCTCATCATCGACGACGAACCGCAGATCCGCCGCCTGGTCCAGGCCGCGCTGACCCGCGCCGACTATGATACGGTGGAAGCCGCGACCGCGCGGGAGGGGATGGAGGCGTTGCGCAGGGTGCGTCCTGCGATAACCCTGCTCGATCTGGGCCTGCCCGATCGCGACGGGCTGGAACTGGTGCCGCTGATCAAGAAGGAGACGGACACGACCCTGATCATCCTGTCGGCGCGCGACGCCACGGACGAGAAGGTCGCGGCGCTCGATCTGGGCGCGGATGATTATCTGACGAAGCCATTCGACACCGACGAACTGCTGGCGCGGGTGCGGGTAGCGCTGCGCAACCGGCTGGCGCGCGCGGACGGCGCGGCGCAGGTGCAGGCCGGCAATATCGCCATCGATCTGCTGGCCCATATCGTCACCCGCGACGGGCAGGAAATCCATCTGACGCCCAAGGAATATGGGGTGCTGGCCCAACTCGCCCGCTTTCCCGGCCGAGTGATCACCCACAAGCAGATCATGGACCAGGTCTGGCCCAACGAATATGCCCATCATGTCGAATATCTGCGCGTACTGGTCCGCACCCTGCGCCAGAAGCTGGAGGCAGACCCGCAACGACCGCAGATCATCTGCAACGAACCGGGGATCGGCTATCGCCTGAAAATGACGGATGTTGGGGCATGACGGGTATCGGAGGCGATGGTCGCCAGAATCGGGTCAGGCCGGTCTGGCAGGACCGGCCACCCGTCTCCATTACGGGCAGGTCCCGCTCCCCAGGAGCTGGCGCCTGCGATAGCATCAGCGCTGGGCCAGCTGGACGCTAGACTTGCGGCTGATGGTCAGGCCGTTGCGTGCCCATTCGGCCTTCGACTGGCACTGGGTCACGGGGACCAGCGAACCGGTCACGGTTTCGCGGAAGCAATAGCGGTCGGTCTTGGCGTCATAGGTCACCTTGGCCTTGCCAAAGCTGCCATGCGACTGAGCGAAAGCCGGGGTGCTGGCAGCCGAAACGGCGAGGGTGGCGGCCACAATGGCGGCGGTGAAAGCGATGGTCTTCATGATATATGTCCTTCCCTGAACAATGGTTGGCGATCCGTTTTGGATCATGCCAACAGCTTTGCAGGAGGCGTGCCAGTTTGAAAAAATCCCGGAAAAACGAGGTTTTTTACGGCATTTTATTAAATTGCGCTGAATATTTTGCCAGAAGTTAGGATTTTATCCGGAACATTTGCAAATATTTCACAGAAAAGATCAGAAATCGCCGGGCGCGTCCTTTGCAGGCGCAAAAACCACCGACGCGTCGCCCTCGCGCCACGGCGCGATGCGCAACATGGCGGCGGCGAACAGAGAGCCTTGCAAATGACCGTCGAGCCAGCGGCGCAGATGGGGCAGCGCCTGTGCCGCAAACCAGGCCGGGTCGATCGCCGCGAACTGGCGGACGAAGGGGACAATCGCCATATCGGCCAGCCCCCGCGTCGCACCGCATAGCTGATCGCTCCCCTCCAACCGCCGGTCGAGCCTATGCAGCCAGTCAAGCGCCGCGGCGCGGTGAACCGCCGGATCGCTGCCATGGCGGTCGGGATATTTGGTGCGGTCCAGATGCGCCTTGAACGGGCCGTCATTGGCCGCGACCAGCCCTACATCGTCGCGCATCAGCCACCCCTCCGGGTCCGACCGTGCCAGCGCCCATCGCATGATGTCGATGCTCTGGTCGATCACCTGCCCGTCGGGCAACACCAGCACCGGCACCGTCGCCTTGGGCGATGCCTGCCGCAGTGCATCCGGCTTGTCGCGCAACACCACTTCGCGCAGCACGACCGCCTGCCCGCTCACCAGCAAGGCTAGCCGCGCGCGGATCGCATAGGGGCAGCGGCGGAAGCTGTAGAGGATGGGAAGGGACGACATGAGGACCATCATCCCTATCGTGCAAATCCCCGTTACAGCAATGGCTTGATGGGAAACTGGCGGAGAGGCAGTCCGACATAGAACCCACCATTAACTGTCAATTTATCTCGATCTATACCGATTAGCCATAAGTCTGGTCATAAAATTCTATTCGATTATCAGGAAGCTTTAGCGAACGGCAGCGAACAATTTCAGCTCCAATACGGTGAATTTCGACCCTTCCCGGGCATTGAACGCTCCACCTCCACGTTCCAAAAGGGGACATTCGTTTAACGAACACCGGTTTCTGCCAGGCGTTGCATCAACCGGATTTGCGCTTGGTCCTGACCTTGGGAGCAGGCAATTCCTGAGATGTGATACGAACGATCTCGGCAAGCCACTCACGGTCATCCCACTTTTCCGCGTCGATCAGGAGACAGGGCTTTGCACCGGGGTATGGAGGGGCTTCTTCCGCACCGGCAGCGAATGCCCGCCCTCCAACCGTGGGCTTTACGAATAGGTGGTCGCCGCAGACCAATGCGACCATTTTCCCATCGCAATAAATGCCGAATTCGCCAAACATCGCCTTGGCTGAAACGGTGCCGCCGCCTGCCATCTGCTCAACAAGGAATTCAACGGTTTTACGATCGGACACCATAAGGCGATATCGCCGGTCCTGATGAAAAGGTCGAGGGTCAATCGGCCCATGCACGAACATGCAGTAATCGCGGGAGCGGCGGCCGTTGGCCAGATGCATGCTTCCTGCCCCGCATGCTGTTTTCCGCACTGGTCGACGCCGACTTCCTCGAAACCGAAGGCTTCTATGCTAAGGCCAACGGCGAAGAACCACCGCCGCGCGGCGGCACGCTGACACCCCGTCATCGCGACATGGTCCGCGCCTTCCTCGCCCGTCATCGCTGGGCGGACACCCCGATCAACAAGCTGCGCTCCGACATACTCGACCATGCCAATGGCAAGGCCGCGCTACCACCGGGTCTGTTCACCCTGACCGTGCCCACCGGCGGCGGCAAGACGCTGACCTCGCTCAGCTTTGCGATGGAACATGCCCTGACCCACGGCCTGGCGCGGATCATCTACGTCATCCCCTTTACCTCAATCATCGAACAGACCGCCAAGATTTTCCGGGAAGATGTCGGGCTGGGCGAAGCCGTGCTGGAGCATCATTCCAGCTTCGACTGGGACAAGGAACGCCCCGGCACCGGTAGTGACGCGGAAGAGGAGGGCGCTGCGGGCCTGGCCAAGCTGCGCCGCTACGCGGAAAATTGGGATGCGCCGATCATCGTGACCACCGCTGTCCAATTTTTCGAAAGTCCGTTCGCCGCCCGCGCCAGCCAGGCGCGCAAGCTGCACAATCTCGCGGGCAGCGTCATCATCCTGGACTAAGCCCAGTCCATCCCTGCTCCTGTGTTGCGGCCCTGCATGGCGACGATAGCCATTATTGGACGATGGAGGCGATCAGTCCGTCGCCGATCCATTGCCCCAGCAGCGCACCCGCTTTGGCGATGCCAACCTCCTCGCCATGGGTTTCGACCAGCAGGCTACAGAGTGCGCCAAAGCGGGCGCCCGCTAAGACGTGGGCAAGTGCGCCGGCTTCCACCGTTTCGATCGTGCGGAAGCAGGGCGTGAACCCCTGACGCCAGACCAGCATGGTGCCCGGCTGCGGCAGCGGCGCAGCCATCGGCGGATCATCTTGCGCCGCCAGCGCGGACCAGATCGCCCCGGCATTGGTCGCAGCCACGCCGATCCGCAGGGTTGGCACGAAATTCAGGCATGCCGTGTCCCAATCCACCGTCGCCAGTATCTCGGGCGCAAGCGGCGCGGCATCCGCTCCCTCGAACGCCCGGCTCAGCGCCCAGTCCAGCCAGGCCAGTTCGGCGACTTCGGGATCGTCGGGATAGAGGCGCGATAGCATGCGGTCGAACCCGTCGCCATAGACGCCCAGCGTCCAGCCATGCGGCGGTGTGCTTTCGATATGGACGCGGGCGGCTGCCATGAACGCATCGTCGCCGAGCCAGAGTGCCGTTTTTTCGAACGTGTCGCGCAGGCAATCGGCCAACTGCACGCGATAGGCATTGTGATAGACGGCGAGCCCGGCGGACGTGGTTTCGTCCACCCACGGCGCCATCGACACCGGCCGGTCGGTCAGCCATCCGGCAAAGTCGCGCTGCATGGCGGCGAGGGTCATGCCGCCCGCCTCCGGTCGTCCGCAGCGATGGCGCGGGCCATGTCCAGTTCGGCCAGCAGGTCACCGAGCGGCGGGATGTCGTCGTCGCGCTCGATCATCGTCGCGACGGGGCCAACGCGCCTGCACGCTTCGGCATAGAGCGCCCATACCGGCGGCGGCACCGGCTGGTCATGCGTGTCGATCAGGCGGTCGCGACCCTGGCTGTGTCCGGCCAGATGAATCTGCCGCACGCGTTTCGCGGGTACGCCATCGAGATAGGCGGTCGGATCGAAGCCGTGATTGACGGCGCTCACATAGATATTGTTGACGTCGAGCAGCAGCGCGCAACCGGTGCGCGCGCACATCGCGTCCAGAAACTGCCATTCGGTCATGCTGTCGGCGGTGAATTGCAGATAGGTCGATGGATTTTCGATCAGCATCGCGCGTTGCAGCACGTCCTGCGCGACCGCGATGTTGGCGCAGACCAGGTCCAGCGCCTCTTCCGTGTAGGGCAGCGGCAGCAGGTCGTGTGAATTGAACCCCTCGATCCGGGTCCAGCACAGATGGTCGGACACGAACAGCGGATCGATATGGTCGGCCAGTGCCTTCAGCCGCGTGAGATAGTCACGGTTAAGCCCGTCGGCCGACCCTACCGACATCGACACGCCATGCAGCGCGACAGGATGCCGCTCGCGGATCTGGTCGAGGATGTGGCGGGGCTTGCCGCCATCGATCATGAAATTCTCGGAGATCACCTCGACGAAATCCACCGGCACGGCGTTCGTCAGGAAATCCTGATAATGCGGCGTGCGCAGGCCAAGGCCGAAACCATGGAAAGGGGTGGTCGTATCGCCGGTCATAGGATCGCTCCGAAAAGAGTGAGGCCCGACCGGGGGACGATGCCGGGCCTCGATATCACGCTCGACGTCGGGGGCGGGAGCGTGATGATGATGATATTATTGGCCGACGGGCGCGGTCAGGCTGCCACCGGCGGCGGCGCACTTCTTCTCGGACATTTCCTTGAAGCCCTGGCCCTTGCAGCTGTTCATGCCCTTGCAGTCATTTTTGGCAGTCTTGCAGTCGGACGTGCCCTTGCAGCTGTTGACGCCGTAGCAGTGGGCGGTCTTCGCGCCATGACCGGCCATGGCGGGACCGGATGCAGCGACGCCCGCGATGGCGAGCAGGGCGGCGGTGGTGGCGATGCTGACGCCGGACTTGATGGTGATCATGGAGATAGCCTTTCGAAGAATAGGTGCCGGGATGGCAATGGTTCTTCGCGGGCCGCTGCCCGATAGTTACACCCGATCTACCAGCGCAGCAGACGCGGGCCGATAAAAGCACCGGCAAGCGCTGCCATGGCCATGCCCAGCGTGTACCAGGTCAGCACAAACGTCGCCGATGCCTCCGGACAATGAAGGCCGTAGAGCGTCGCGGCGCAGGCGCCCGATGCCAGGCCTGCAGTCGCACCCGTGAGCCGCAAACGTGTCGGCGCCAACTGGCGGAACGCCCAGAGCAGGCCGATGAAGATCGGAACGGACAGTCCAGCCACCAGCAGCGAACATTTTTTCCAGCTGAGCCCTAGCCAAAGCGGCATCCAAGCATTGACGGGTGTGCGCGCCAATTCGCTCACGGCCACAGCTGCCAGCAGTGCCAAGGGAAGCACCAGTAACCACAGCCATTGTGACCGCGTCGCGTCGGGTCGCGACAGATGCACGGTCACGGCGATTGCGCCGCCTGCCAGTGACATGGTGTAGGCCCATTTCGTCCAGAAGGCGAAGCTGTGCATCGCCGCGCCGAGATCGGGCCGGAATCCCAGCGTCAGGGTGATCGCCGCCAGCGTGACGATGCAGCCGCCGCCGACGCCCAACGCAACGCGGCGCTCCACCAGATGGCGTGACACCGGCGCGACATGGCCAGAGAGCGATCGAATAAGGTCGTCAGTCTGCATCAACCGTCTCCCTTCAATCGCGCGGCCAGCGCTTTCAAGCCCCGGTGCACGGATACTTTCACATCGGCCTCGCTGAGGCCGCCTGCCTTCGCCGCTTCCGCGGTGCTAAGGCCATCGATCCTGGTCGCGCGGATCGCCCGCGCCTGCTTGGGCGACAGGCCACCCAGCAGCCGGTCGATGTCCATGCGGGCGGTGCAGGCATTCTCGAACCCTTCGGCGATCAATATGTCCTCAAGCCCCTCAATCGGCACCGTGCTTCGGGTGCGCCGAAACTGGTCGATCATCTTGTAGCGCGCGACCGCATAGGCCCATGCGACAAAGGGGCGTGCCCGATCATATGTGCCGCGTCGTGTGTGAATGGCCATCAATGTATCCTGCACAAGATCCTCGACATCCGCTTCGGCGCCGCGGAGGCGGCGCCCGAAAAAGGATCGCAGCAGGGGGACGAGCGCGCCGAGCAATGCGGCATGGGCACCGGCGTCCCCGTCGAGGCCGCCGATCATCCATAACCTGAGCTGTTCTTCGCTCGCCCGCATACGCACTCCCGAACTGTTCTTCGCAGGCATGGCCCCGATGGTTACAGCGATGCGGCAGAAAATGGCTGCGGCCCCAACTTGCGCGACCGGTGTAACGCTTTCCCCCTCCATCACGAAGAAGCTTCCGTGACCCGGCCCGCTTGGCCTCCCAGGGTCGCCCTGCGGCGGGATGGTTCCAGCAACTTTCCCGCCGCAGTTGAGGCCTTCAAGCTTTCACGGAGACAGAACATGACATCCACCCCAGCCGCCCTTGCCGCCGCCCTGGCTCTCGCCATCGCCGCTGGCAGCGCCCATGCCGCCGCGCCCGCCAAGCCGATGGAGAAATGCTATGGCGTCGCCCAGGCCGGCAAGAACGACTGCAAGGCCGGTGCCGGCACCAGCTGCGCGGGCACCTCACGCATCGCCTATCAGGGCGACGCCTGGAAGCTGGTGAAGGCTGGCACCTGCACCAAGATCAAGACGCCCAAGGGCTTCGGTTCGCTTGCCCCCAAGGCCTGATCCAGACCCCACATCGAAGGAGAAGAGCGATGAAAAGCCTCATGCGCGTCTATGGCAAAGTTTGCGATCGGTTCACCCGGCTCATCCCGGAGAGCCTGCTACTGCTGGTCGCGCGCCTGGGCATCGCCGCTATCTTCTTCCTGTCGGGCCGCACCAAGGTGGAAGGCGTGCTCACCATCACGCCTTCCACCTATGAGCTGTTTCGCACCGAGTATGCGCTACCGTTCGTGTCGCCCGAAATAGCGGCGCATGCGGCTACCTATTCGGAACATGCCTTCCCGATCCTGCTCGTGCTTGGACTGTTCACTCGTCCGGCTGCGGCCGCGCTGCTCGGCATGACGCTGGTGATCGAAATTTTCGTCTATCCCGACGCTTGGCCGACCCATCTCAGCTGGGCCGCGATCCTGCTGCCGCTGATCGCGCACGGTGGCGGCGCATGGTCGCTTGATCGCCTTCTTGGGCTGGAATTCAGGGCTTGAGAGAAAACATCGCGGTCCGCTTTCATGTGTCCCGGCAGAATCTGGACCGCCCGGAGATTTCCAGCCGCTTTGTGAATGATCGAGGCCTTCGTACGCCTTAGCGAATGGGTTCCGTAATCCGCGGCGGGCAAACCAATTCCCGTGACCCACTAATCGACCGAGCGAGCATATTGTCGTGTGCTTGCCTGGGCAGCATGGTTGGTGCGGCTGGGAAAAGCATACTCCTCCAGTGAACCGCTGCGCAAATCGAGCCGTCTGAGCAGGCTGGCGCGAGCGTCATCCATGAGTTCAAACTGATCTGGCCGTCCGGCCTTTTGTTGGACCAACTTTGCCCGTGTGCGGATCTTCAGATCACATACGATATCGCTGATCCTGATCTCTGCCAGATCACAGCCCCGCAACTTGCTGTCGATAGCCAGATCAAAAAGCACCCTATCGCAAATCCTGCAAAGCTGATCCAGAAAGAAGCGGACTGCCTAAATCTGCTGAGGCTTCAGTGCGCGCTTTGCGCCAGCTTTTCGGCCTGCATCCCACGAATTGCGTTCGTTAGCAGCGGAATCAAATTCCAATAATCCCATGACACTTCTCCTTTGGCCACAATGGCCAAAGACCGAACGCGCGATACTTGTATCGAACCAGCCGAGCTAAAATGGGGCATCGGGTTGAAGTAGCAACGCGCTGCTCAACTGGCTCAGCCCAATTTATGATCGCAGCGTGGAAATGCTGAAGTCAAAGGACGCGGGCAAAACCTGCCACGCCGTCGGCTGGTGGCCACTGTAAAATGCGCTTTGCGGCTGGTGGCAATTCAGGGTTGCCCTCGCCGCCAAAGATCGCCTCGATATTGCCAACGCACAGCGCTACATTGTCTTCTGCTAGCATATACCAGACCTGTTTGGCTTCCTTGCGCGTCTGGACCAGATCCGCGCGGCGCAATTCGGCCAATTGCTGACTCAGCGCGGGCTGGCCGATGCCGGTGACATCGGCGATCTCGCTAACATTGCGTTCGCCGCGTAGCAGGCAGGACAGGATCATCAGCCGCTGCGGTTGGGCAAAAATCTTGATCTTTTCTGCGGCAACAGTGGCGGCTTCGCGATCCTCGTAAAGCGCGCTCATGGCCGGGCCTCCAGCCGACAGAACCAGTCAGGTGCAGCGTCGGTGTTTTCGGCAGCGGGGAGCAGTGCGGGTTGACCCGGCGCCCAGCCTTCCGGGGTCAGGCTGGTCCCGCCATCGACGCGCTGCAACGCGTGCAACAGGCGGAGCATCTCGTTTACTGATCGACCGACATTATGCGGATATGCTGTGCTTGCGCGGATCACACCCTGCGGATCGATGAAGAAGGTCGACCGCATCGTCATACTGTCCGCTGCATCATCGTCGATCATGCCATAGGCACGGCCGACAGCCATGCTGGGGTCTTCGATGATCGGGAAGGCGATCTGGACGTCGAACAGCTCTCGTAGCGCCCGGACCCAGGCGATATGGGCATAGAGGCTATCCACAGACAGGCCGACTAATCGGCAGTTGAGCGCCTCAAAATCCGCTTGCCGCCGCGCGAGCGCTGCAAATTCAGTGCTGCATACCGGTGTGAAGTCAGCCGGATGGGAAAAGAAAATCACCCATTGGCCGCGCAGCGCCGACAGCTGAAAATCGCCCATGGTTGAACGAGCGCGGAAATCAGGCGCGAGGGAGCCAATACGGAGCGCATTGGGGCGGGCGGTTATGACTTCGTTCATGGCGCTTTCCTGCATTTGCCCGTGGGATATGGCAAGCTCTTGACTATTACAAATTATATAAATACATAATTCATGTAAATATGAAATTAAAGGAGAGTCGCATGGCCGACCCTGCGCTTGCCAAAGCCCACGCCCAAATCGCTACCGCCCGAAATGGCGTACCGGTGGTCAAGGCGTTTTTCGATGCACTCACCTTCACCGTGACCTATGTGGTCCATGATACCCAAACCCGCCGCGCCGCCGTGATCGACAGCGTGCTGACCTATGATCCCGCCGCCGGGCGCACCGGGCATGAGGCTGTCGATCCGGTCATAGCCTATGTCGAGGAACAGGGGCTGAGCGTCGACTGGCATCTGGAAACCCATGCCCATGCCGATCATCTGTCGGCTGCGCCCTATCTCCAGCAGAAGCTGGGCGGGAAGATCGCGATCGGCGCGTATATCTGCGAAGTGCAGCGGACGTTCGGTTCGCTGTTCAATGCCGGTGCTGATTTTCGGCGCGACGGGTCGGACTTCGACCATCTCTGGGCTGATGGCGACCAGTTCATGATCGGCAGCCTGGCGGTCACGGTGCTGCATGTGCCGGGCCATACCCCCGCCTGCGTCGCCTATGTGATCGGCGATGCGGTGTTCGTGGGCGACACCATGTTCATGCCCGATTACGGCACTGCCCGCGCCGACTTCCCCGGCGGCGATGCTCGCACTCTGTTCCGCTCGCTGCGCCGCCTGCTGCAACTGCCGCCTGAAACCCGGCTGTTCCTGTGCCACGATTATCTGCCCGTAGGCCGCGACCATTATGTCTGGGAAACCACGGTTGCAGAGCAACGCCGCGCCAACATCCATGCCCATGATGGCGTGAGCGAGGATGATTTCGTCGCCATGCGCGAGGCGCGCGACGCGACGCTGGCGATGCCGCGCCTGATCCTGCCGTCGGTGCAGGTCAATATGCGCGCGGGCCATATGCCGCCGCCTGACGACAATGGCGTCACCTATCTCAAGATCCCGGTGAACCAGCTATGATCCCCGCCTTTCCAGAGGCGCAGCCGGTTGCAGGGCTGATCGGCGGGCTGATGATCGGGCTGGCCGCCGCGATCATGCTGCTGGGGCTGGGGCGGATCGCCGGGGTCAGCGGCCTTGCGGCGCGTGCGACGGGCCTGTCGACCAGTGGTGCGCCGCGTGGCGTGGCGATAGCGTTCATCATTGGCTTGCCGCTGGGCGCATGGATCGTGGCATTGTTGTCAGGCGGCGTGCCTGCGACCTTTCCCGCGCCCGGCCTGCTGATCGTCGCGGGCCTGATCGTCGGCTTCGGCACGCGGCTGGGGTCGGGCTGCACCAGCGGCCATGGCGTGTGCGGGCTGTCGCGCCTGTCGCGTCGCTCGATGGTGGCGACTACTCTGTTCATGGGCAGCGGCTTTGTGACCGTGGCGCTGATGCGTTTGGCAGGGGCAATCTGATGCGGATCATGTTGGCGCTTTTGTCGGGCACGCTGTTCGGCGCGGGACTGGCGATTTCCGGCATGGCCGATCCGATGCGGGTGCGGGCCTTTCTCGATCTGCTTGGGCCATGGGATCCCACGCTCGCCTTCGTCATGGGTGGGGCGATGATTCCGATGGCGTTGGCGTGGATCGCGCAGAAGCGGCTCGATCGACCTTTTGCCGACGACGCCTTTACCCTGCCCAAAACACGCGGGATCGACGGCAAGCTGGCGCTCGGCGCGATCCTGTTCGGCATCGGCTGGGGCATTGGCGGGCTTTGTCCCGGTCCTGCCATCGCCAGCCTGTCGCTCGCCCCTTCGGCGGTCGCCCCGTTCTTGCTGGCCATGCTCGGCGGCATTGCGATCCATCGCTTCACCATAAAATCATAACCGGCCCCGCGCCGGACTGAGGAGGTTTCCCATGGACATCAAGCAACTGACCCCGATGCTGAGCGTCGCCCCGCAACTGACGTGCGCCCAAGTGGCGCAGGCGGGCGCGGCGGGCTTCCGCGCGATCCTTTGCAATCGGCCGGATGGCGAAGGCCCGGACCAGCCGACAGCGGCAGAGATTGGCGCAGCGGCACGCGCGGCGGGATTGGGCTTTGCTTATGTCCCGGCGGTGGCAGGCGCACTGACGGATTCCGACGCGGCGGCAATGCGGGCGGTCCTCGACAGTTTGCCGGGTCCAGTGCTGGCCTATTGCCGATCGGGCGCGCGGGCGGAAAAGCTGGCCGAGATGGCGGGCGCTTTGCAGGCCAGGGATGTGGCGCATTACGATGTCCTGATCGTTGGCGGCGGCAGCGCGGGCATCGCCACCGCCGCCAGCACCCTCAAGCGGCGGCGTGGCATTCGTCTGGCCATCATCGAACCGAGCGAGGCGCATTATTATCAGCCCGGCTGGACGATGGTGGGGGCAGGCGTGTTCGACAGCGGCTTTACCAGGCGGAGCGAGGCCGGATTGATCCCGCATGGCGCGGAATGGATCAGGGCATCGGCAAGCAGTTTCCGGCCTGACGACAAGCAGGTCGTGCTGCATGATGGCCGCCGGATCAGCTATGGCGTGCTGGTGGTGTGTCCCGGCATCGTGCTGGACTGGCATGCTATCCCCGGTCTGTCCGATGCGCTGGGGCATGATGGCGTGACGTCCAACTATCGCTATGACTTGGCCCCCTATACCAACCGTCTGGTGCGGCAGTTCAAAGGCGGACGCGCCCTGTTCACCCAGCCGCCCATGCCGATCAAATGCGCGGGCGCGCCGCAAAAGGCGATGTATCTGTCGTGCCATCGCTGGGAGAAGTCGGGGGTGCTGGCGGACAGTGACGTGCAGTTTCATACCGCCGGAGGCGTATTGTTCGGCGTCCCGGCCTATGTCCCGGCGTTGATGGACTATGTCGATCGCTATGGCATCAACCTCAATTTCGGGTCGAAACTGGTCGAGATTGACGGTCCCTCAAAAACCGCGATCTTCGAACAGGCGGACGGCGCAAGCGTCAAGCGCGTCGCGGAGCCGTTCGACATGATCCATGTCGTGCCACCGCAGGTCGCGCCTGATTTCATCCGCACCAGCCCGCTTGCCGGCGCATCCGGCTTTGTCGAGGTGGACGAAGCCACGCTGCGCCACCCGCGTTATCCCGACATTTTCTCGCTGGGCGACGCCTGCTCGACCTCCAATGCCAAGACGATGGCCGCCGCGCGCAAGCAGGCGCCGGTGGTGGCGGTCAATGCGCTGGCGGCGCTGGACGGCGATCCGCCAGTCGCAACCTATGACGGCTATGGCAGCTGCCCGTTGACGGTGGAGGCGGGCAAGATCGTGCTGGCCGAATTCGGTTATGGCGGCAAGCTGATGCCCAGCTTCCCCAATTGGCTGATCGACGGCACCCGGCCGTCCCGCCTGTCCTGGCTGCTCAAGGATACGATCCTGCCGCCAGTCTATTGGCACGGTATGCTCAAGGGGCGCGAGTGGATGGTCAAACCCCAGATGATCGACGCGCGGCCATGATGGACATGACGCAATATCTGCTCGGCGGACTGTCCGGCGGGCTGGTCGGCTTCGTGCTGGGGCTGGTCGGCGGCGGCGGGTCGATCCTTGCCGTGCCGCTGATGGTCTATCTGGTCGGCGTGCCCAATGCCCATGTCGCCATCGGCACCAGCGCGCTAGCAGTCGCGGCCAATGCGGCGGCAGGCCTAACCAGCCATGCCCGCGCTCATCATGTCAAATGGCGCTGTGGCGGCATCTATGCGGCGGCGGGAATAGTCGGGGCGCTCGCCGGGTCCACCTTCGGCAAGATGGTCGATGGCGACAAGCTGCTGGCGTTGTTTGCGCTGGTCATGCTGCTCGTCGGGGCGCTCATGCTGAAGGGGCGCGGCAATCCGGGCAATCCGGGGGCAGAATGCAATCGGGAGAAAGCGCCCAAGGTCGTCGCCTATGGGCTGGGATCGGGATTATTCTCCGGCTTTTTCGGCATTGGCGGCGGTTTCCTGATCGTGCCGGGTCTGGTCGCTTCGACGGGGATGCCGATGCTGATGGCGGTCGGCACGTCGCTGGTCGCAGTGACCGCCTTTGGTCTGACGACGGCGGCGAGCTATGCTTTCTCTGGGCTCATCGACTGGCCTCTCGCAGCGGTGTTCGTCGTCGGTGGCATCGCGGGCAGCATCGGCGGCACGCGGCTGGCAGAGACACTGGGCGGCAAGACCGGTCGGTTGACCACCTTGTTCGCCGTACTGATCTTCGTCGTCGCGTTCTACATGCTCTGGCGCAGCGCCGCTGCCTTTCTGCCCGGCATGACAATCTGACCCATCCCGCTCATCCCGCGCGCCTGCTACAAGAGAGCGCGAAAGGACATGCCCATGTTCGATTCCCTTGACGCCCTGCTTCTCGCCCGTGCGCAATTCGCCTGCACCGTCAGTTTTCACTTCCTGTTCCCGGCTTTTTCCATCGGCCTGGCCAGTTACCTCATGGTGCTGGAGGGGCTGTGGCTGGCGACCGGAAAGGGCGTCTATGCCAATCTGTTCCGCTACTGGCTCAAGATTTTCGCTGTCGTATTCGCCATGGGTGTGGTGTCGGGCATCGTCATGTCCTACCAGTTCGGCACCAACTGGTCGGTCTTTTCCGACAAGGCCGGGCCGGTCATCGGCCCGCTCATGGCCTATGAAGTGCTGACCGCCTTCTTCCTGGAGGCGGGATTTCTGGGCGTCATGCTGTTCGGCATCAACAAGGTCGGGCGAAAGCTGCATTTCACCGCGACCTGCGCGGTGGCGATCGGCACCTTCATTTCCGCTTTCTGGATACTTTCGGTCAACAGCTGGATGCAGACGCCGACCGGCTATGAGATGGGCGCAAACGGGCAGTTCCTGCCTGGCCCAAGCTGGACCGCGATCATCTTCAACCCCAGCTTCCCCTATCGGCTGGTCCATACCGTGCTGGCCGCCTATCTGACCACGGCCTTTGCGGTCGGCGGCGTCGGCGCATGGCATCTGCTCAAGGACCGAACCAACCCCGGCGCACGCACCATGTTTTCGATGGCGATGTGGATGGCCGCGATCGTCGCGCCGATCCAGATCTTCGCGGGCGACATGCACGGCCTCAACACGCTGGAGCATCAGCCCGTCAAGGTGATGGCAATGGAAGGCCATTATGACAGCCATCCCGACGGTGCGCCGCTGATCCTGTTCGGCATCCCCGATAGCGCCAACAGGCGGGTCGATTATGCCATTTCCATCCCCAAGGCATCGTCGCTGATCCTCAAACATGATCTGAATGCGCCAATGAAGGGTCTGGACAGCGTGCCGGACGCCGACAAGCCGCCGGTCGGCATCGTGTTTTGGGCGTTCCGGGTGATGGTGGGGATTGGCTTTGCGATGCTGGGCCTTGGCCTGTGGAGCCTGATTGCCCGCGCGCGCGGCAAACTGCACGACTGGCCATGGCTGCACCGCGCCGCCTTGCTGATGGGGCCAGCAGGCTTTGTCGCCGTGCTGGCGGGGTGGGTCGTGACCGAGGTGGGGCGGCAACCCTTCACCATCTACGGCTTGCTGCGCACCGCCAACAGCGCATCGCCGCTCGACGCACCTGCGGTTGCGGCATCGCTGCTGGCTTTCGTGCTGGTCTATTTCAGCGTGTTCGGCATGGGCATCTGGTATCTGCTGCACCTGATGAAGAAGCCACCGGAGGCACATGAAAGCGCGCTGGATGGCGCGCCGATCCGCACCGCCGGCATCACCCCTGCACCCGCCATCGAAGGAGGCGAAGGATGATCGACCTGACTGTCATCTGGGCCGGGATCATCGGCTTTGCCATCGTCGCTTATGTCGTGATGGATGGCTTTGACCTTGGCATCGGCATCCTTTTCCCGCTGTTCAAGGTGGGCAAGGACCGCGACACCGCGATGAACAGCATCGCACCGGTATGGGATGGCAACGAAACATGGCTGGTGCTGGGCGGCGGCGGTCTGCTCGCCGCCTTTCCACTGGCCTATGCCATCATCCTGCCTGCGCTTTATGCCCCGTTGATTGCGATGCTGCTCGGCCTCGTCCTGCGCGGCGTCGCGTTCGAGTTCCGGTGGCGCGACCCGGCGCACCGCGTATGGTGGGACCGTGCCTTCACTGGCGGATCGGCGGTCGCCACCTTTGCGCAGGGTGTGGCACTGGGTGCATTGCTTCAGGGCATCAGCGTGGAAGGGCGCGCCTATTCCGGCGGCTGGTGGGAATGGCTCTCGCCCTTCTCGCTGCTGACCGGCTTGGCGCTGATGGTCGGCTATGCGTTGCTGGGGGCGTGTTGGCTCAACTGGAAAACCGAAGGCGGATTGCAGCGGCAAGTGGTGACCTATGCCGGACGGTTGGGCATCGCGCTGCTCATTCTGATCGGCATAGTCAGCCTGGCCACGCTGACGCTGGAAGCCAGCTACCAGAACCGCTGGCTCTCCTGGCCCGGCGTGCTTGCCACGGCGCAGGTGCCGCTGGCGACGGTCATCGTAACGGCCCTGTTCTATCGCAGCCTGTCGCGGCGCAAGGATGCCCAGCCCTTTCTGTGGGCGCTCGCCCTGTTCGGCCTGTGCCTGCTGGGGCTGGGCATCTCTATCTGGCCCTATGTCATTCCGGCGCGTGTCACCATCTGGGAAGCGGCAGCGCCCTATCGCAGCCAGTTGTTCATGCTGGTGGGCGGCGCGGTGCTGGTGCCGGTGATCCTGGCCTATACCGCCTGGGCCTATTGGGTGTTCAGGGGTAAGGTCGGCAGTGAGGGATATCACTGATGCGCGGGCGGATGATCCGGCTGGGCTGGTTCGTGGGGCTATGGACCGCAAGCGTCGCGGCGCTGCTGCTCGTGTCGCTGGGAATACGCCATTGGCTGGTGTGACGCTTGTTCACGCCAACTCATGCGGTTATCTTGAAAATACCCTTTCGACGTGTAAAATAATTCTGGCCGGGCGTTTGCAGGGTCGACCCTGTGTGGACGTTTAAGGAACGGTTTTGCTCATCCAGGAGCGGACCGGCAGCTTTCCCTTAAATCACTGCCGATGCCGATCCACCCCGTTTCACCTGTTAATGCTGGCTCCCGGTTTGCAAAGAGCCAGCCAGTGTTAAACTTCCGTACCTTCCCCCAAGGTCAGAGCATCCTCCACATCCACACCAAGATATCGAACCGTGCTTTCGATCTTCCTATGCCGGAGCAGTATCTGAACAGCACATAGGTTCCCCGTCGCCTTATATGATTGATGCCTTCGTGCGCCTCAGCGAATGGGTGCCGTAGTCCTCGCTAGGCAAGCCAATTCCCGTGACCCATTCATCGACCAGGCGGGCATATTGGCGTGTGCTTATATGGGCCGCATGGTCGGTGCGGCTAACCTTCATCGCTCAATCGTTCTGGAAAATAGAAATGTAGGGACAGATTTATCCTACTGTTTCGATACAATGCCGAGCGTTAGAGCTGTATCCACACCCGGAACAACCCCGGTGCCGCCCTTCAAAACGGAGACATCTCATGACCATCACCGCCACCCCGACGCCCGGCAAGTCCCTCATTTCCGCCAATGATCACACGCTGATCATGATCGATTTCCAGTCGCAAATGGCCTTCGCCACCAAGTCCATCTCCACCGAACTGTTGCGCAACAACGCCGCGCTGGTCGCCAATGCCGCCGCTGGCTTCAAAGTCTCCACCATCCTGACCACCGTCGCCGTCGACAGCTTTTCCGGCCCGATGTTCAGCGAAATCACCGACGCCTTTCCCGGCCAGATGCTGCTCGACCGCACGTCGATGAATACGTGGGAAGACGCCGCCGTCATCGACGAAGTCAACCGCATCGGCAAAGAGCGCGTGATCTTCGCTGGCCTGTGGACATCGGTCTGCATCGTCGGCCCCGTCGCCTCGGCCATTGACCAGGGTTTCGACGTCTATTTCATCTCCGACGCCTGTGGCGACATTTCCGAGGAAGCGCATGAACGTGCCGTCGAGCGGATGATCCAGCTGGGCGCCAAGCCGATGACCTCGCTGCAATATCTGCTCGAACTGCAGCGCGACTGGGCACGGACAGAAACCTACGACATGACCACCGGCTTCGCGAAAAAATGGGGCGGCGCCTATGGCCTTGGCATCACATACGCCAAGACGATGTTCAACGCATCGGAATCGCACTGATCCGGCCGGGCGACCGGGGCTGATCCCGGCCGCCCCTATCCCACTATCTGCAAGGAATTCCCCATGAGCAATTTCGTCACCACCGCCGACGGCGTCGATATTTTCTACAAGGATTGGGGCGGCAAGGACGCCCAGCCGATCATGTTCCACCATGGCTGGCCGCTCTCGTCGGACGATTGGGATGCGCAGATGCTGTTCTTCCTGTCAAAGGGCTTCCGCGTCATTGCGCATGACCGCCGCGGCCATGGCCGTTCTGCCCAAGTCGATTTCGGCCATGACATGGCCCATTATGCCGCCGACGCCGCTGCGGTGGCCGAGCATCTGGACCTGCGCAACGCCATCCATATCGGCCATTCGACCGGCGGCGGCGAAGTCGCGGCCTATGTCGCCCGCCACGGCCAGCCGCAGGGGCGCGTGGCCAAGGCTGTGCTGGTCAGCGCCGTTCCCCCGATCATGTTGAAGACCGATCGCTATCCCGGCGGCCTGCCGATGGATGTGTTCGACGGCCTGCGCGCCGGCCTCGCCGCCAATCGCGCCCAATTCTTCCGCGATGTCGCTGCCGGTCCTTTCTACGGCTTCAACCGCGACGGCGCAGACGTGAAACCTGCCGTCATCGACAATTGGTGGCGTCAGGGCATGATGGGCAGCGCGCTTGCGCATTATGAAGGGATCAAGGCGTTTTCCGAGACCGACCAGACCGATGATCTGAAGGCCATCACCGTGCCGACTCTGGTGCTCCATGGCGATGACGATCAGGTCGTGCCCTACCAGAACGCCGGGGTACTTCAGGCCGAAATCCTGCCAAACGCCACGCTCAAAATCTACCAGGGCTATTCGCACGGCATGTTGACCATGAATGCAGACGTGCTCAACGCTGACATCCTCGCCTTCATCCATTCCTGAGCCAAGATTAGGGAGAACGGACATGAAAGCCTATTTTCTTGCACTGGGTGCCGGGCTGGTCGTTGGCATCGTCTATAGCCTGATGGGCGTTCGTTCTCCCGCCCCGCCGGTCATCGCGCTGGTCGGGTTGGCGGGGATATTGCTGGGGGAACAGCTGATCCCGGTCGGAAAGCGCTTCGCCAGCCTGCCCGAACTGACTCGTTTCGTGGCGACAGATTGTGCCCGTCATGTGCTGGGCGACCTGCCCGACAACCGGAGCCGCGGCGCATGATGACCCGCAGACAGGCGCTAGCCAGCGCCGCCAGCCTCCCCCTTATGACCGCTACGGAGAGTTTCGCCATGACCCCGACCGACCTCATCCTCGTCAACGCCAAGGTCACGACCCTCGACCGCGAGAATCCGATCGCCGAGGCCGTCGCCATCAGGGGCGGCAAGTTCCTGGCCGTGGGGAGCGAGCAGGAGGTTCGCGCTGCCGCCGCACCGGACGCCACCGTCATTGATGCAAAGGGCCGCCGCCTGATCCCCGGTTTGATCGACAGCCACATCCATGTCATCCGGGGCGGCCTCAACTATAATATGGAACTGCGCTGGGAAGGCGTGCCGAGCCTGTCCGAAGCGATGGCGATGCTCAAGCGTCAGGCCGAGAACACCCCGCCGCCCCAGTGGGTCCGCGTCGTCGGCGGCTTCACCGAACATCAGTTCGCCGAAAAGCGCCTGCCCACCATCGCCGAGATAAATGACGCCGCGCCCGATACGCCGGTGTTCATCCTGCACCTCTATGATCGTGCGCTGCTGAACGCTGCTGCATTGCGGGCGGTGGGTTATACGAAGGATACGCCCAACCCGCCGGGCGGCGAGATTGTGCGCGATGCGCAGGGCAATCCCACCGGGCTGCTGCTGGCCCAGCCCAATGCGACGATCCTCTATTCCACCCTCGCGAAAGGGCCGAAGCTGCCCCAGGACTATCAGCTCAACAGCACCAAGCATTTCATGCGCGAGTTGAACTCGCTTGGTGTGACCAGCGTCATCGACGCGGGCGGCGGATCGCAAAATTATCCCGACGATTATGAAGTGATCGACAAGCTGCACAAGGATGGCGAACTCACCCTGCGCATCGCCTACAACCTGTTCACCCAGAAGCCGAAGGAAGAGCTGAAGGATTTTGCCAGCTGGTCGACCCAGATCAAGCCGGGCGATGGGGACGACAGCTATCGTCACAATGGCGCGGGCGAAATGCTGGTCTATTCCGCCGCCGATTTCGAGGATTTCCGGGTCGCGCGGCCGGATATGGCGCCGCAGATGGAGGGCGATCTGGAGCCGGTCATCCGCCTGCTGGCCGAACGCCGCTGGCCATGGCGGCTGCACGCCACCTATGACCAGACGATCAGCCGTGCGCTCGACGTGTTCGAGAAGGTAAACAAGGACATCCCGCTCACAGGCCTCAACTGGTTCTTCGACCATGCCGAAACGATCAGCGATCGTAATATCGACCGGATCGCAGCCTTGGGCGGCGGCATCGCGGTGCAGCATCGCATGGCGTTTCAGGGCGAATATTTCGTCGAACGCTACGGCGCGAAAGCGGCCGAAGCGACGCCACCGATCAAGAAGATGATGGCGGCGGGCATCCCGGTTGGTGCCGGTACTGACGCCACCCGTGTTGCGAGCTATAATCCATGGGTTTCGCTGTCCTGGCTGGTCACGTCCAAGACCGTCGGTGGCCTGACGCTCTATCCTGTCCGCAACCGGCTCGACCGCGAAACCGCGCTGCGCCTGTGGACCGAGCGCAACACATGGTTCTCCAACGAGGTGGGTAAAAAGGGGCAGATCAAGGCGGGACAACTGGCCGACCTGGCGCTGTTATCCGACGATTATTTCAGCGTGGCAGAGGATGAAATCGCGCATCTGCGTTCGGTCCTGACCGTGCTGGGCGGCAAGATCGTCTATGGTGAGGGCGATTTCGGACCGTTGGCACCGCTTGCGCCCAAGGCGATGCCAGACTGGTCGCCGGTGGCGACCTTCGGTGGCCATTATCGCCGCAACGAAACGGCGAAGAAGCTGGCGTCGGCTTGCGGTTGCGCCTCATCGTGCAATGTCCATGGCCACGACCATGCCGCCGCATTGGGTGCGAACGTCACTGCCGCCGATGTCCAGAGCTTCTGGGGATCGCTCGGCTGCGGCTGCTGGGCCGTCTGAACGCACCTCTCCCCGGAAAGGGAGGAGCCAAGGAAGCCAACCCATTGCCGTCAACGCGCTGTGATCGACACCGCGCGAACGGAGGAGAATTGCCATGTCCGTCGACAATCCCCGCATCCTTGCCGTCCTGCTCGACTGGCCCGGCACGGCCTTCCTCGCCCGCCTTGCGCTGACTAGTCCTTATCTGCTCGGCGGCATCATGAAGCTCACCGACTGGCCGGGCGCGGTAGCGGAGCAGGCGCATTTCGGGATGCAGCCCGCTACGCTCTTCGCCGCCGCAACGATCGCCGTGGAACTGGTCGGCCCAGTCCTCATCCTCGCCGATCGACTGGCGTGGCTGGGTGCAGGGAAGCTGGGCGTATTCACCCTGCTCGCAGCCATCGTCGCCAACGCCTTCTGGACGATGGACGGGCAGGATCGCTTCATGGCGACCAACGCCTTTTTCGAGCATCTGGGTCTGGTCGGTGGATTCGTCCTTGTTGCCATCCTCTCGCCCCGGCGGCTGCGCACGCGTGCGTAGCCTGCTGTTCCTGCTGGCTTGCGTCGCGACGCCCGCGCTCGGACAAAGCGGCGAGCCGTGGCAGCCGCCCACGCTCACCAACACCCGCTATGACGAGGATTGGGGCAAGCTGGCCAATCCCGACAATCGCGCCGGACGATGGACCGAGGATTTCAAATATGTCCCACTGGGCGGCGATGCATGGCTCTCCACCGGCATCGAACTGCGCGCCCGCAGCGAAAGCTATCGCAACAATTTGTGGGGCGGCGCAGATGCGCCCAACGACAGCTATTTGTGGCTGCGCGCGATGCCCTATGCCGACCTGCATGTCGGCAAATTCCGGGCCTTCGTGCAGCCGATCGCTGCCTATGCGGTCGGCGTGGCCCCCTCCGCCGGTCCGATCGACCAGAGCCGCATCGATCTGCTACAGGGATTTGCGCAAGCGGAGATCGGCCCGGTCATATTGCGGGCTGGACGGCAAATGCTTTCGCTCGGCACGGAACGGATCGTCGGCACACGTTACGGTCCCAACGTCCCGCTCGCCTTCGATGGTGCGCGCGCCGATGTGCGGATCGGCCAGGCGACCGTCAGCTTGCTAGCGGTCAAGCCAGTCCAGCCGGGCCTCGCCAGTTTCGACGACGCTACCTCCGACACAAAGGCGCTGTGGGGCGCTTATGCGGTGCTGCCCGGACTCGACATCTATTATTTGGGTTATCGCAACCGGTTGGCCCGCTTCGGCGGGATTACCGGGCGCGAGCGTCGGCACAGCATCGGCCTGCGGTCGCATGGCAAGCGCGGTGACTGGCGCTGGAATGTCGAGGGCCTTTACCAGTTCGGCACCTATGATGGCCAGCGCATCGCCGCCTGGACGCTGGGCACGGAAGTCGGCCGCGATTTCCCCGCGCTGCCGCTGTCGCCAGCTGCCACCCTGCGCTTCAACATCGTCAGCGGGGATCGCGATCCGGCGGACGGTCATCTTGGCACCTTCAACGCCCTGTTTCCGAAGGGCAAATATTTCGGTGAACTCTCCCCTGTCGGTCCGACCAACATTGTCAGCGTCAATCCGCGTGTTGGCTTCAATCTGGGCGGCGGCGTGTCGGCCAGCGTCGCAGCCATGGCCTATTGGCGCTACAGCCAGGGCGACGGCGTCTATGACATACCCGGCAACCTGATCCGCGCGGCGGGAAACAGCGATGCGCGCTTCATCGGCGAGGAGGCTGAAATGTCGGTGGCGTGGCAGGCCAGCCCGGAATGGGAATTGTCCACGTCCTTCTCCGCCTTCGCGCCGGGCGTCTTCATCCGGCAGACCGGTCCAGCTCGGACCATCCTGATGCTGGGGCTGGAAAGCAATTTTCGCTTCTGATCTTTTCCGATTCATCGAACATAACGGATTATCTTATTCGACTGAGAAGGCAGCATCCGGTCCGTTAAGCCCGTCTCGACCGAACATCTGTTGCAGGAGACCGCCATGACCCCGTCCAAATCCACCGCTTCGCCCTTGCCCTGGCTGCTGCTGTTGCTGTCCGTCACCACCGGCCTCGTCGATGCCATCTCGGTGCTTGGCCTTGGCAAGGTGTTCACCGCCAACATGACCGGCAACATTGTATTCCTGGGCTTCGCTGCGGCAGGCACGCCCGGTTTTCGCGTGGCGCCCTATCTGGCGGCTATCGCCTTTTTCATGATTGGCGCGCTGGTGGCGGGGCGAGTGGGCAAGCATCATGCGGGACTGCCGCTGCGCGGCTGGCTGTTCGTCGCCGCGCTGGTGGAGGCGGCGCTGCTATGGATTGCAGCCGGTGTAGCTGTCGGCTTCGATGTCGCCAGCCAGTCGCCGGGGTATAAGGTCTTTGCGATCATCGCTCTGACTGGCCTTGCCATGGGTTTCCGCAACGCGACCATCCGCCAGTTGAAAGTGCCGGATCTGACGACCACGGTCTTGACGCTAACAGTCACCGGACTGGCCGCCGATTCCAGTCTTGCGGGCGGTACAAACCCCAACCGGGCGCGGCGTATCGGCAGCATCGCGGCGATCTTTCTGGGCGCAGCCATCGGTGCGTGGCTCGTGACGCATGGTGGCCTCGTCCTGCCGCTGTTGCTTGCCGGTTTCCTCGTCCTCGCCGGCACGCTGGCCTGCATGGCGCATCCGGCAGCGGGTGAAAGCGCCGCCGCCTAGTCGCTCAGCGCGCGCTCGATCCGCCGGTCGGGGACAAGCCAGGGCAGCAGGACAAAGATGTAGAGTGCTATCGCCACCGGCCGCGCGAAGAAGGCGGCTGGCACCGCGATGGCGTAGAGGGCGAGGGTGATCTTGCCCTTGCGATCCGATCCCACCGCGCGGGCCAACGCGGACTGTGCGCCGTTGCAGGCGATGATGGCCCGCTCGGTCAGCTCGTAACCGATCGCCGCCATCGCCAGCACTACACCATAGGAGGCCGTCGCCATCGGCGAAAAGCCGCTCGCGTCCAGCCAGCGGATGACGAAAGGGACGAGGCTGAGCCAAAACAGCAGAAACAGGTTGGCCCACAACACCTTACCGTCGATCCGGTCGGTCGCGTGCAGAAGATGATGGTGATTGTTCCAGTAAAGCCCGACATTGACGAAAGAGAGGATATAGGCGAGCAGGATCGGCAGGCTGTCGGACAGCGCGGCCAGGCTGCCGTCGCGCGGCACTTTCAGTTCCAGCACCATGATTGTGATGATGATAGCGACGACGCCATCGGTGAAGGCCTCCAGCCGACCGGAAGGCATGCCGCCGCCCCTGCTCTGATCAGACATCGCCCATCCCCTCCAGCGCCTTGTCATCGCGGCCCAGCGCAACGAACTGGTCGAGCAACCAAGAGGCAGCCGGGCCGGGCGGCGTATCGCGCCGCCACACGCCCGCGAACCGATACATGCCGCCAGTGTGATCCGGCATGGCCAACCGTATCAGCGACCCGTCGATCAGGTCCGGCTCGATCATCGGCAGCGGCATGTTGCCCCAGCCTACTCCCTCGCGCAGCAGCGCGTGCTTGGCCCCCAGATCGGCCAGACGCCAGGTCTTGGGACTCATCACCGAATAATCCTGTCCCTCGGTAAAGCGGGAGCGGTCGGTCAGCACCAGCTGGGTATAATCGCGCCCCGCGCCCGGCGGGATACGTTCCATCCGGCCCAGCGGATGATCGGGCGCGGCGACCGGTACCATCGGCACCGATCCCGCCGCGACGCACTCCACCCCATCGACCCCGGCCGCGAGCGGACCCGAAAGCCCGACGACTGCCCGCCGGTCCAGCACCATCGCGGTGATCGCGCCCAGCGCCTCGACATGCAGGCGCAACTGCACGGTCGGGAATTCAGCGGCGAAGGCGCGCAACACCTTGCCCAGCCGCTCGGCTGGCAGCATCACATCGACGGCGAAATCGACCTCCGCCTCCAGCCCGTCGAGCAGCCCCTTCACCTTGGCGCGCAGCCCGTCCATGCCGTGCGATATGCTGCGTGCTTCCGCCAGCAACGCCCGGCCCGCGACCGTCAGTACGGGCTTGCGCGTGCCCTCCCGCTCGAACAGAATCAGGCCAAGCTGCGCCTCCAGATTGGCGATGCCATAGCTGATGACCGATACGGCGCGGTTGAGCCGGCGTCCGGCGGCGGCAAAACTGCCCGTGTCCACGATCGTCAGAAATATGCGCAGCTGGTCGAAGGTCGGCGTGCCTGGCCTGTTCACTTTTCGATTTCCTCGAACGTTTCGTCCGCTTTTATCCCTCTGAGCGGACAGGCTCGCAAGCGATAAAAGCATCTCCAACAGGGCGGCACATCGCCGCCTACACTGGAGATACCGACATGATCGAACTTCGCCCCTATGACAGTCTCGGCGGCGCCAACCATGGCTGGCTGGACGCCAAGCATCATTTCTCGTTCGCTGGCTATCACGACCCTGCCCGTATGCACTGGGGCAATCTGCGCGTGTGGAATGACGACACTATTGCGCCCCACACTGGCTTCCCGCCGCACCCCCATCGCGACATGGAAATCATCACCTATGTCCGTGAAGGGGCGATCACCCATGAGGACAGCCTCGGCAACAAGGGCCGGACCGAAGCTGGTGACGTACAGGTGATGAGCGCGGGCACGGGCGTGCGCCACAGCGAATATAATCTGGAGGACGTGACCACCAGGATCTTCCAAATCTGGATTGTCCCTACCCGTGACGGCGAAGCGCCCAGCTGGGGTGCCAAGCCCTTCCCCAGGGGCGAGCGGTCGGGCCAGTTCGTGACGCTGGCGTCAGGCTATGAGAATGATAACGACGCCTTGCCGATCCGCACCGATGCCCGCATCGTCGCGGCGACATTGAAGGCAGGTGAAAGCGCCGAATATCCGCTGGGGCGGGACCGCAAGGCCTATCTGGTGCCCGCCACGGGCGCAATCAGCATCGACGACGTGCGTGTCAACGCACGCGACGGTGCCGCGATCAGCGACCTCGACGTGATCCGCGTGACAGCGATCGAAGACAGCGAAATTGTGCTCGTCGACGCTGCGTGATAAAAATGACGGCGTCAGCGCGCCTAATTTGCGCGCTGACGTTGGACGTGGGTATCGATCCGTTCTTGCTTGCCCTTATTCAGCCTCAGGCCCGCATGAGCGGGTCGCTGATGCCGTGGCGTCCAGTTTCGACCCGCCCGGCAAGGCGGATGTCCATGCCCGCCATGGCGACGGTCAGATCATACCAGTCTTCGCTCTTGCCCACCGGCCAGCGTTCGCTCGTGCTGCTGCCGCCGATCACCATGATCGCCCTGTCGGCCTGGACCCCATAGGCGTCCTTGCCCAATGTGACGCGCGCGGGGGTCGATCCATCGGATGCGAGGCGCAGGCGCATGGCCTTGCCCGCTGCATCATAACGGGCGGTGAGGATGGGTGCGGCGGCGGCTTGCAGCAGATCGCCGGTGAAGCCCCGCACGAAGCCGTTGGGGCCAAGCACGATGAGGTCGAAGCGGCCCTGATCGTCGGCCGTCCATTGGTCATTCAAGGATTTGCCTGCTTCCACCGTGTAGCGGCGGGGAATATGATCCAGCCTGTGCCTGTCATAGACATGGAAGACGGCACCGGCCCGTCCTTCATTGGTGAATGTCAGGGTGAGTGCGTCCTTCGTCGCAACGGCATCGACGTGGAGGATGTAAGGCAGGGCGCGCGAGCGGCGGATGCCCGCTTCCTGATACATATCCTGCGGCGCGCGGGGCGGCAGCGCTTTAGGACGGGTCAGATGCTCGGCCAGGATCGCGCTGGCGGCGCTGACATCGGGCAGGTCGGGGACGGTCGCGTCACCGCTCTGCGTGAAATCGAAGCAACTGGTCAGATCGCCACAGACGGCGCGATGCCACGGACTGATACCAGGGATCGTGATCCCGAAGCGCTTTTCGAGGAACTGGCCGACTGATGTGTGATCGAATATTTCGCTATTGACCCAGCCACCCCGGCTCCATGGCGAAACGACATACATGGGCACGCGCGGGCCAAGCCCCCAAGGGCGCGTCGTGCCGCTCACATTGTCATCGCGCGACGTATATTTGTCCTCATGGTCGTCGAAATATTCGCCCGCCAGATCGAGCGTCGCCTTGCCCGCCATCGTACCGTCGCGATTATAGGAAGGCGGCGCTGGCGGCGGCACATGGTCGAACAGCCCGTCATTTTCATCGAACGTCTGAAAAAAGACAGTCTGGCTCCAAACCTCCGGGTTGGCGGTCAGTGCGTCAAGGACTTCCGCTGTGAAGGCTGCACCTTCGATCGGGGTGGATGCGCTGGGATGTTCCGATCGCTCCTTGGGCGGCAGTACCCAGGACACGGCAGGCAGCGTCCCATCCTTCACATCCTGCGCGAACCGTTCGAGCGAAAACGCGCTCATGCCGCGCTGGTAGAGGCCGGATTCCGGCCTGGCATCGCGGAACCCCTTGAAGGCCAGGCCGCCGTGCATCGCGCCGGTCCAGTTATCATTGGGGTCCTGATAGATGCGCCAGTCGACCCCGGCAGCCTCCAGCACTTCGGGGATGGTCGCCCATTCGAGCGCATTGCCGGCATAGGTATAGCCAGGCTCCGGCAGCGCACCCTTGATCCAGCAGCGCAGATTGTTGGGCTCCGAATGCGTGTCTTGGCAATTTACGCCCTTGGCCGCGATAGCGGGATCGAAGCTGGAGCCGGACCAGAAGACGATGCGGTTTGGGTCGGTGCCGCTGGTGACCGAACAATGATAGGCGTCGCAAATGGTAAAGGCTTCAGCGAGCGCGAACTGGAACGGGATGTCGTCGCGCTTGTAATAGCCCATCGAATAGTCGGTCTTATATTTGGGCCACAGGCCGAATTTGCCTTGATTCCAGGCGGCTTGCGCGTCGGAGAAGCTATGCGGCGTGCCCGGAACCTTGAGCGCGTTGGTCCGCTCCGTATCCAGATGGAAGGGCGGCAGATCGCGCGCGCCGTTGGATTGCCACCAGACCGGGCGATTGTCGGGCAAGGGGATAGGATGGCGATCGCCAAAACCCCGCACCCCTTTCAACGTGCCGAAATAATGATCGAACGACCGGTTTTCCTGCATCAGGATGACGATATGCTTCACGTCCTTGATCGTGCCGGTCACGCGCTTGGGCGCGATGGCCAGCGCCCGCCCGATGCTGCCCGGCATGGCCGCCATGGTCCCCGCCACGCTGGCGGTCTTGAGGAAATCGCGTCTGTTCTTCAGGGACATGGCCGCTCCGATCGATAAGATGGGGATTTACAAAAGGGATTTGCGCAGCCGTCCGGCGCTGCGATCCAGCAGCAGGACGACGATGAAGATGGCGATCAGGATGGTGCCGACATGGCCATATTCATACATGTCGTAGCGGCCCTTGAGTTCCTGACCGATGCCGCCTGCACCCACCAGCCCGATGACGGTCGCCATGCGGACATTCCGGTCGAGTATATAGAGGGTGTAGGCGATATATTGGGGTAGCACCTGCGGCAGGATGGCATAGCGCCACATCAGCATCTTGCCCGCGCCGATGGCGGTCAGGGCTTCCTGCGGCCGGGGGTCGGCATTTTCGGCGTCGTCGGCATAGAATTTGCCCAGGAACCCGGCGCCGTAGAGGCCGAGCGCCAATATGCCTGCGATCGGTCCGAAACCATAGGCGATGACGAGAAACAGGGCGCTGACCAGTTCGGGAATGGCGCGGCAAAAGCCGATGATGCCGCGCGCGATCATGCGGATGGCTGCAAAGCGCATCATGTTGCGCGCGCCCAGCAATGCCAGCGGAAAGCCGATGAGGATGGCGACGATCGTACCCCAGAGCGCGATTTCCAGCGTCTCCAGCATCTTGGCCGCGACCAGCCAGACATAGCCCAGCGGTTGCACCAGATAGGTCGTGCGGACCGGGCGGCTTTCCATCCGCATCGTTTGCGGATTGAGCGTTTCGGCGCGGCGTTCGACGACCTCTATATGGGAGAGGAATGGCAGGTCGGTTGGATCGAAACCCTCAATCCGGCTGACCTCCTGCCGTTCGGACAGTTGGATGGGGACGAGTTGGCCGATGGCGTTGCCAAGGCCGTCGGCGACCTGCGATTGCTCGGCCAGGCCGAATTGCACGGCAACGGCCTGCGTCGTCATCATGACCATCCGGTCGATTTCGACGCGCTGGCCCGTGTACCACAGCAGCAGGGCCGCGCCGATCAGCGCCAGGATCGTGCCGCTGCCATAGGGGCGCGGGTAGGACCAGCGGGTGCGCGCCTGCGCGGTCATGCCAGCACCGCCTGGACCGGCGCGGCGGCATCCTGCTTTGCGTAGATGCGCTTGGCGTCATAGTCATCGAACATGGCGGGCGGCCCGTCGAACACGACCCGGCCGCCCTGTAGGGCGACGATCCGGTCGGCATAATCGCGCGCCAGATCGACTTGATGCAGGCTGCACAACACGGTCGCGCCGCGCTCGCGCGCCTGTGTCCGCAACAGATCCAGCACTTCGCGGCTGAGCCGGGGATCGAGGCTGGCGACCGGTTCGTCGGCCAGGATGATGGCGGGGTCCAGCATGAAGGCCCGCGCGATGCCGACGCGCTGTTGCTGGCCACCCGACAGCCGATCGGCACGGCGGGCGAGATGCGCTTCGTCCAGACCGACAGCGGCGATGAGGGTACAAGCCTTGTCCTGCAAGGCCGGGGTGTAAAAGCCCGACAGCGCTCGCCAAAAGGGCATGGCAGGCACCGCGCCCGCCATCACATTGGTGGCCACGCTGGCCCTGGCAGTCAGGCCATAATGTTGGTGAACCATGCCGATCCGACGACGCAAAAAGGGCAGGGTCTTGCGATCGACAGGCTTGCCGCCCACCACTACGCGCCCGCCGGTTATAGCGGACAAGCCATTGACGGTGCGCAGCAGGGTGGACTTTCCGGCACCAGAGTGGCCCAGCACGACACAAAATTGCCCCGCCGGAACAGTGAAGGACACACCGTCCAGCGCGCATGTGCCGTCGGGATAGTGAACCATGCTGTTATCGAACCGGATATCCATCATCGTTGCGCCGACTTCTTGAGGATTTCCGCCTTCAGCGCATCGCTGACCATCGCCATCTTCTGCGCGGCGGGGGTGAATTTGGCGGCGGGGAAATGGGCGTCATAGCCATCGACCTGACCGCCGCCATAACCCCGGATCATCTCTGGCGTGATGCCCGGTTCATGGGCAATATTCTGGAACGCGGATTGCAGCTGGTTGCGGGTAGCGGCCGGTAGTTTGCTGTTCACGACCAAGGGCGGGTAGGGGATGGGATCGCTGCGCGCGATGACCTTCACATCGCGAACGCCCGGCACATTCTCCCGCACCGCCTTTTCATAGCTTTCGAAGGAGAGGGCGGCGACATCGACCTGCCCCTGCAACAAGGCGGCGAGGCTGCTGGCATGGCTGCCCGTCAGGCGGACCTCTTTCAGATCCTTGGCCGGATCGATCCCCGCATCCATCAACATCGTCATCGGAAAGACGAAGGAAGAGGTCGAATTGACATCACCAAAGGCCACGCGCTTGCCACGCACGTCGACCGTAGAGGCAATAGCGGCATCCTTGCGCGCGAATAATCCGGCATAATAGACCGAGGCACCGGATTTGACGGCGACCGCCAGCAGCTCGGCGCAACCGCGATCCTTCGCCTGCAGATAGGTTACGGGGCCGACAAAGGCGATGTCGGCCGCGCCGTTGCACATCCCCTCGACCACCGCGCCGTAGGATTGCGCGACCTTCAGGTCGAAGGTCAGGCCGGTGTTACGGGACACGGCGTTGAAGATCGGCTGGTAGTCCGCCAGCGTGCCGCTTTCCGTGCCGCCATCGGCGGGAATGAGTAGAACGTGCAAGGCTTCCGTCTTCTGGCTTTGCCGGGTCGCCCAGAACAGGCCGACCCCGCCCGCCATCAGCACCAAGATCGCCGCGATGATCCACCGTTTCATATGCACATCCTTCCTATCCCGCTCCGCCGGAGCGGCGGACGGGATAGGCGTGAGCTGTGACATGGCGGTGAATGCGCGTTCATGCGGGCGATCAGAAGCTGGTGGTGAAGGAGGCGTAGACTGCGCGGGGCTTGCCCTCGAACTCATAGCCATAGAAATAGGCGTCGCTGTTCGACGCAATTTCGCCGCGCAGGAACGCCGAACTGAAGCGCATATTGCCGTAGCCATAGCGTTCGGCATATTTGGTGTTGGTGATGTTGACGACGCGAAGCTGGAAGCGATGCTGCCGCTCGTCGCCCGCCCAATAGGCGATCGACCCGTTCATGACGAAATAATTGCCGAAATTGTTGCGGAACCGGGCGGCCATGCTGCCATCGGGTTGGCGGACGTTACCGCCGCCCGTCGCATATTCCGGCCCCTGATAGCGCGGCAGCAAGGTGACATGGAACCGTTCATTGGCGCTGTGCCAGGCCACATTGCCGGTGATCATATATTCCGGCGTCTCGTTGATCTGGAGATCGGTGCCTGCGAGGCGCGCCCGCTGCTTGGTGTAGTTGATGTTGGCCGTGAACTGCTTGCCCAGGATGAAATCCATGTCCGCCGTGATGCCCCGGATTTCGGTGACGGCGCTGTTGTTGAACCATGTGTTGGGCGTCAGGCCGGAGGTGCCCTGGATACGGTTGCTGATGTCGGTGCGGAACGCCCCAACTTCGGCATTGATCTGCACGCCTCCGAAGGCTTTGCTGAACCCGACCGCGCCATTATAGGTTTCGGTCGTTTCGGTCTGCAGGTTCGGATTGCCGACCTGGGTCGGACTGACCGAGAAAAGTTCGTTGGTGCGCGGCAGGCTGTAGGATGTGCCGCCGTTGCCGCGAATGTAGAAGGGGCCGATCGGCTGGCGGAAGCCGAATTTCCAGATGGTCTTGGAATCGAAGCTTTTGGCGAAATCGGTGCGGACCGCGAGTGAAATCTTGGTGTCCGGGCTGAAAGGGATGACCGGCCGGGCGTCCAGATAGAGACCCGTGATCGTCGTAGAGGCATCGCCGACCGGGAAGACCGGATCGGAGTCATCCTTGTAGGAGACGACCTGCACCCCCGCGACGAACTCCACCAGCTTGGGGAAGGTGAAGGTATTGCGGAAATTCAGACCGCGCTCCTGAAAGCCGCCGACCTTGGAGTCCGCGCCGAAACCCTTGTTAGGATAAGGAGTCGACCGGCCCGTGGCGTCGCCGAAGCGGATCGGCCGGCCCTTTACATCGACGCACCCTGCGCGGTTGGTGCAGGTTTCGGCGAAGGTTTCGGTATTGTTGAGCCGTGGGTTGCTCCAATAGCCGGTCAGTTCGGTGTAGATGGCGTCCGACCAGCGCCGGTCGATCGAGAAATCTATGATCGGGTAGCGGACCCGGTTCGGCGAGAAGGTTTCATTGTCCGGGAACGGATCCTGAAATTCGATCTGGGTATATTGACCGTTGAGCCGGAAATTCGTGTCGTCATCGATCTTCCAGAGATATTTGATGCCGATATTGTTGCGGTTGAGCGGATATTTCTGGATGCCGCCAGCCTTGGCGACGTTGTCGACATAGCTTTCCGGCGCGAAAATGCGCGGTCCGTCCGTCTGCTGGCTGCTGCCATAGACCATGACACTATGCCGTCCTTCGGCGTCCAGCGCGAATTTGGCATTGCCCCACAATTCGCGGGAATTGAACTCGCCATAGCTTGCGCCCAATTCCACCTTGTTGGTGCCATCGGGACGCTTGGTGACCAGGCTGATGACGCCGATCCCGCCGTTCGATCCGAAGAACAGGCTGTTGCCGCCGCGGAACACTTCGACCCGTTCGATCATATGCGGGTCGATCGTCGTCGACCCCCAAATATCTTCCAGCGCCGGGCCACGGTCGTAAAGCGGCACGCCATCGAGGACGACGAGCGTGTCGCGGTCGCCGCCGCCGTCCAGGCGAATGGTATATTCGCCTTCATCCGGCGAATAACCGATATTGGCGCCCTTGATGAGGAACTGGGCCAGTTCCGCGAAGTTGCTGGCACCGCTTGCAGCGATCGCTTCGGAACTGACGATCTGGATATTGTTGCCAAAGGCGATGGCATCGGCCGCCACTTTGGTCGCCTCGACGCGCTGGCCGGTCACGATGATCGACGAAGCAGCAGCCTCGGCATCGGCCGCTGCTTCCGCAGTGGCGGGTGCCTGGGCGATGGCCATCGTCGGCAGCAGGCTGGCCCCCAGCAACAGGCCAAGATGCACCGCGCCGAATTTCGATCGACCGTAAGGACGTGAATGTTTCACCATGACAATACCCCCAAAATGTTCGGGTTGCCGCGGCAGCAGCGTGTCTTGGAACCGACTCGATGCTGCAGCGCGTCAACCGCTTGCAGGGGTCAAGTAGGAGTCCGATGTGACAGTTGAATGAATGTTACTCAATTTTATAGCGCGTTAAAAATGAGCTTGCTGCGGCGAGATAGGGCGCAGCATTGAACGCGATTAAACTACACTCAATTTTGCAGGGTAACGAAATGCTGTTAGAGGTGGTGTGCGCCCGCGCTCGCCATTCAGGACTATCATGACAGCCCCCACCCCCAAACGCCGTGCCCTTCCGACCACCGACAATGGTCCCATCGACAACACGCTCAATCGCATCCGCGTGGCCCAGCCGGGCATGGCGAAGGGGGCGAGCCGGATCGCCGATTATATCCTCGCCCAGCCCGAAAAGATCGTCGGCATGTCGGTGACCGAACTGTCCGAAGAGACGGGCGTGAGCGAAGGCAGCATCATCAATTTCTGTCGTGGCATCGGTCTGTCCGGCTTCCAGCAGATGAAACTCAGCCTGGCCCAGGAAATCGTGCAACCGGTCCAGTTCATCCACGAAGATGTCACGCGCGATGACGACATGGACACGATCTGCCGGAAAGTATTTCATTCCGGCATACAGGCCTTGCGCGATTCGCTGTCAGTGCTGGATCCCACCGCGCTGTCCCGTGCGGTCGACATGATTCGCGCGGCCAAGCGCGTGGAGGTCTATGGCATCGGCTCCTCCGCACCGATCGCCGAGGACACGCATTATCGCATGCTGCGCATCGGCCTCGACGCGCGGGTGGTGGTCGATAGCCATGTGCAGGCGATCTGCGCATCGCGATGCGACCCCGACGTCGTCGTGCTGACCATCTCGCACAGCGGTGCCACGCATGAGACGGTTGCGGCCACGCGGCTGGCCAGGGAAGCGGGTGCGAAGACTATCGTCATCACCAATTTCGCCCGATCGCCGATCCAGGCTTATGCCGATCTGGTCCTGTTCACCATGGCGCGGGAGACTAGTTTTCGGACCGAGGCGATGACCAGCCGGATCGCGCAGCTCTGCGTGGTCGATGCGCTGATCGCCGCCCTGGCGCTTGCGGATTATGAACGCTCGACAGAGACGCTGCGCCAGACGTTCGATGTGCTGTCAATCAAACGCTTTTGAGGCGCAGCGCAGCTTACCAGTTGAGGATGTCGTTCAGTGTCAGCCCGGCATCCGGCCCGATGAGTATCGGGTAGACACCATAATCGGTCGCGCCCTTTCCGTCGGTCTGCGGATTATCGCCGATCATCACGGCCTGATGCGCGGCGACGCCCGCGACTTCGCAAGCGCGCGCGAACAGGAGGGGGCCGGGTTTGCCAACCGTTACCATTGGGGCGGTCGGTACACAGGCCAGCAAGGCGGCGAGTATCGCCCCGGTTTCCGGCACGATATGGCCATCAGGTCCGGGATGCGTGGTATCCACATTGGCGACGATCAGCTTCGCGCCTCGCTGCAGCGCGTTGCCTGCACGGCATAATTTCGCATAGGTAAAGCGCGTGTCGCGCGTCAGCAAGATCTGATCCGGCTCGTCCCGCACAAGTGTCAGCCCCATCTGCCGTGCATAGGCCTTGATACGGGTCGTTCCGAGCAGCAGGGTGCGCGCCTCCGGCGTCTGCATGGCCAGGCGTACCGCTTCCGCACCGGCTAGGATGATGCGGTCCGGCGGGATATGGACATTCGCCTGGTTCAATATGCGCGTGAAATCTTCGGGCAGGTGCGTCGAATTGTTGGACAGAATGACGATACGATCCGCATGCCGTTCCAATAGCGTCTTCGCCGCCGGGATCAGAGTGTTGCCGATCATCACACAGCCATCCCAGTCGAGGAATATGGCGGCGGCATTGTCGAAAGCGCGTTTCGGCGACGGGGAAGATGGTGCCCCATATCGCATAATCTTCATTTGCATGAGCGACCCTTTGGCAACCTGCCTCCGAAATACTCATATATTATATGTTGTAAAGTGAGATTATCTCAAAATATTCTGGTGTCGCGTCGGTCTTGGGGGGCTTTCAAGAGGCCGTCTTGCATATTTTCATGCCCATTTAGTGAGGTGCTGTCAGAACGAATGAACGGTCGGCGGTCTAGGTGGCGGCCCTGAGAAGTTTTGACGGCTGCAACTGCTCAATGCCGCGCTTCCCAAGGGGCCGCGATGTCCCAGACCCGCCTACCGGTGTCGACCCTTACCGGACGCTAGCAACGCGATTGCCCCTTTCCAGCACCGAACATTCCCCATTTTTGTAACTCTCGCGCTCGCTTTTCCCCTAAAAAAAGTGGCAGTCCTCCTGTCTATGGCTTCGCGCTCCAACCAAGTGTGTCCGGCTGGCCTATCTCAGCTTGTTGGAAAAAGGAGACTGCCTAGCGAGTGGATTTCGCCTTCATCGCTTCCTAAAGACCAAATTTAACGTTCAGCCCATAAGCGCGGGGTGCCGCAGGCACAGCTAGATCGCCCAGCGCGCTGCCCAGCTTCTGGACATGATATCGCGCATCGGTCAGGTTCCTGACCCACAATTCGACACCCCAGCGTGATGACGGCCGGAATTCAATCGATCCGTTGACGATCCCGAAGGCCTCCTGTCGCAGCCGATTGTCGACCTCGAAATAATAGCCATCATTATAGCTGTAGAGCGTCGAAAGCTGCAGTTCGCGCCCATTGCCAAGATCGGCGGTATAGGATGCGCCGATATTGGCGGCGAAGCGCGGCGCCAGCGGCGTGTCATTACCCTTTGCGCTGCCCAGACACGTCAGGTTGCCGCCCGTCGCTGCACCTGTGGTCTGACCGGCTGCCGGACCCGCCGGCGTGCAGGCGGCAGGACGGGGATAGGTGAAGGGCGCAAACGGAAAATCTGCGAATTTGGAACGCATCAGCGTTGCCGACCCGAACAGGCGCAGCCCGTCAATCGGCGCGGCCTCGAATTCCGCCTCTATGCCGTCCACATCGACCGACGCAGCGTTCAATAATGTTGGCTGCGCGCCCAGCGTCACCGCGGCGCGGACCTGATAGTCGCTGATATCATAATGATAGACCGACAGGTTCAGGCGTAGCCGTCTGTCGAACCATTCGGTCTTCAGGCCGACTTCATAGGCGTCGATAAATTGCGGATCGACCGGCGGATTTGCTGGTGACTGCAACGCCCAAAGGCCCGACTTGAAACCCCGATTATAGGACGCATAGACATTGATGTCGTTGTTCAGATCCTGGCGGATCGCCAGCCGGTAGGTGAATTTGCCATAGGTCAGAGAGTCCGTGCGCGGCGCGAGCGACTGGCCTATGAACTGGGGCGTTCCCGGCACCAGCCCGACAGGCTTCTGCTCGCCACGCAGGGTGCGGTCATCGCGAGTATAGCGTAATCCCGCCGTGACATGGGTGGACGGCGTCACAGCATAGGTCGCCTCGGCAAAGGCGGCATAGGATTGCGTCCGCATCGATGCCGACAGGTCCGATCCGGCGTCCACGCCACCAAAGGCTGTGCCACGCTGCTGCTGATTCACCAATGCGGCCTTGTTGCGCAAAAAGAACAGGCCCGTCTGCCAGCTAAGCGGTTCGGTATCGTTGGACGACAGGCGGATTTCCTCTTGAAAGGAATCCGTCTCGGAATGGATTGCATAGCGCGCCAGCGGCAATTGCGCACCATCGGGGTCAAGCCCGCTGCGGGTCTTGTTACCGCGAAATCCCGTAATGCTGGTCAGTGTCGCCCAATCCAGATCGAATTCTGCGGTCAGGTTGAAGCCATAGATGCGCTGGCGCACACGCTGATAGGCGGATGTGTTCGTATTATAGTCGCCGGGGAATTGTGTGCCGCCGGTACCGACCGATCCTTCGGGAATATGAAAGATGGACGCGAAATCATCGTCTGACTTGCCATATTCCCCTGACACCATGATTTTCGTCCGGTCATTGGGTCGCCAGACCGCCTTTGAGCGCGCGCCCCAGTGCCAGCCAAAACCGACCTTGCGCCCGGTCGCCAGATTGCGGCCCCAGCCATCGACCTGCCGCGTGCCGGTTAGCGCTATATCGGCGCTCAGCGTATCGGTCAGCGGACCGGTCGCATATAGCTGACCGCTATAGCTTTCATAATTGGCAATCCCGACCTGCCCTTTCACTACGACATCGCGGCCTGGTTCGCGCGTAATCACGTTGATCAGGCCACCGGACGCATTACGACCGAACAAAGTGCCCTGTGGTCCTTTCAGCACCTCGATCCGTTCGATATTGTTGAAGCGAAAGACGGTCTGGCCAAGGTCGGGCAGGTAGACGCCATCGACATAGATCGCATTCGCCCCTTCCTCACCGGTGCCGCCGCTGGTGTTGCCCACGCCGCGCACGAAAAATATGCCCGACGGGCCAGACCGGGTCAGCTGGACGCTCGGCACCGCCTGCGGCAAGCTGGTGGTGCCGCCGATGCCCCCACTCTCCAGCGCATCCGCCGTAATCGCGGTCACCGCGATCGGCACATTCTGAAGATTTTCTTCCCGCCGCTGCGCCGTGACGACAATCTCTTCCAGCCCGCCGCTTTGCGGAGCCGACATATCCTGCGCCTGGGCGGGCATGGTCAGCAAGGCGGTGGCCATCGCCAGGGCCGCACTGGTCATGCGATGTTCGCGCGGCGCGCGAAAAGCTTGTATAATTGTCATGGCATCTCTCCCTGTAGCGGCCCAGGGTGCCGATGTTGGCCATCGGTTTCTTGGTCTGGACCGGCACCACCCTACCAAGCCGTCGGAGGTGAGCGACCGCGAAGTCCCACTAGTGCCTGCCTGATCAAGCGGCCATGCCCGCTGCATCAAGGCTATTCTGTCTGGCCGACGACGCAGCAGTGCACCTGCCGGGACGGCCCGGACAGCATGATATTTGTGCAGGAACGGGCGGCGCGCGCTGGTCTTATCCGGGCAGGGCGATCGCCCTTGCGGCCAATATCTCTTCTAGATGATTGACCGGATCGCCCGCAACAACGCCGCCTTCTACCGGCAAAGTGATGCCGGTAATCTGCAACGCGCGATCGCTCGCCAGGAACAGCGCCGCCTGGGCAACATCGTCGGGCTGCCCCCGGCGCTTGAGCGGCTGGTTCGACAGATAGACCGCGTCGATCGCGGCATCGACTTTTGCCGCAACATCTGCCTCGGCGCCTTCCGCCCGGAAGGAGGAAAGATTGGTGCGGATGTGGCCGGGCACCAGGCAGTTCACCCGGATGCCATATTGGGCCAGATCGATCGCGGCCGACTTGGAAAACTGGATCAGCCCCGCTTTGGACGCGCGATAGCTCATCATCGCCTGCCCTGCGAGTATCCCGGCGATAGACGCATTGTTCAAGATGACGCCGTCGCCATGATCCTTCATGTGCCGCGCGGCAATCTGCGTTCCCAGCATCGGCCCCAGCAGATTGACGCCCATCACCCGCTGAAAATCGTCCAGCCTGTCGTCAATGAAGTGCGGGAAGGGTACGCAGCTGATACCGGCATTGTTGAACAGGATATGCAGCCTGCCAAAGTCGGTAACGGCACGGTCGATCAGGGCTTGGACCTGTTCGCGCTGCGACACGTCCGTCGCTTGGAACATCGCGGCCGGTCCCATTTCTGCCGCCAGCGCCTCGCCTGCCGCTGCGTCAACGTCAGCGATCACGACTTTCGCGCCTTCGGCAACGAACAATTCCACTGTCGCCCGGCCTATGCCACCCGCACCGCCGGTGATGATGGCGACCTTGCCCGCTAATTCTCCTGCCATGATGCTCAGCCCCGGCGCGTGAAACGGATCGGTAGCCGCTCGATCGATTGCGTCGCCACTGTGGGCAGATAGCGGATATCCGCCTCTGCAATGGCCAGTTCGATATCGCCGATGCGCTTGACGATCTCGCGCGCAGCGACCTTGATCTCCATGCGGGCCAGCGCCAGTCCGACGCAGCGATGGACGCCCCCGCCAAAGGACAGATGCCGCCCGATATTGGGCCGGTTCAGGTCGAAGTCGCGGGGCTTAGGGAACACATCCTCCTGATCGTTGGCCGACGCATACATCAGCAGCAGGTGCGCGCCGGCCGGCAATATCCGCCCGCCCAGCTCAACCTCCCTGGTGGTCATGCGCGAAAGACCCCGCACTGGCGGCTCGATCCGCAACAATTCCTCGACAAAGCGGTTCATGAGCCGGTCGTCATCGGCCGACTCCTGCAATAATTTGGCGATTTCCGGTCGGGTAGCGAGAATGTAGAACAGATTGCCTAGCGCCGTCGCCGTCGTCTCGTTGCCCGCGATCAACAGCGCGCGAACCAGCGACACCGCCTCGGCAAAGCTCAGCCCCTCGCCATCGGCATCGCGGGCGTACACCAGATCGGAAATCATGTCCTCGCGCGGATCAGCCTGCCGTTCCTGCATCTTGGCGATCAGATAATGTTGCAGGTCGCAAATCTCGCGCGCATGACCCAGCATCTGTTCGCGATCCTGCATCCGCCCGATCTGCGCCGTTACCGCGATCGACCATCGCTGGATGCGGTCCTTCATGTCCCAGTCCAGCCCCAGCTGCTCGCAGATGATTCGCACCGTCAGCGGCACAGCGAAATCATGGATGGCGTCGGCCTCGCCCCGCGCCGCGACGCTGTCGATCAGGTCGACGACCACCTTCTCGATCCGCGGTTCCAGCGCCTTCACGCGGTGGGCGGTAAAGGCCTTCTCCATCAGCTTGCGGATGCGCGTGTGATAGGGCGGGTCGGACATGATCGCGTCGGGGAAGTAACCGCCGCCCTCACGCTCCAATATCTCCTGAAATTCCTGCTGGAACCCCTTGGCCTGCTGCGTGTGATAGCCCTTGTTCACCGAAAAAGTGATTGGATCCTGCTGGATCGTCGCGATATCCTCATATCGCGACACCAGATACATGCCCAGCTTCTCGTCCCAATGGATCGGGTCGTCCCGACGCATCGCTGCGTAGAAGTCACGAGGCCGTGCCGATATCAGCGGATCGGTCATCGATCCGGTTGCGAGCAGGTCGCGTTCCGCTACGTTGGTCATTGACTGATCCTCGTTCATTGTTGTGCCACTACGACGCGCAGCCCATCGAGTGCTTCCGTCAGGCGTATCTGGCACGCCAGACGGCTGCTGGCGGTCGCGACGTCCGCCACCATGTCCAGCATCGCAAATTCGATATCGTCGGGCTGCCCCGTTCGTTCGACCCAGTCCGGGCCGATATGCACCAGGCAGGTCGCGCAGGAACAGGCACCGCCACAATCGGCGGCAATCCCGTCAATCCCGTTTGCCTTGGCCAGTTCCATCAGGGACTGGTCCCCGGACCCGCCATCGACCTGCCGCTCCAAGCCATTCACATCCACAAAGGTGACCTGCACCATCGACTATATTCTCCTTTTGCCCGGCAGAATGGCTGATGGCAGCACACACGGAAAGGCATGGTGCCGCGCACCGGCTTGACTGGCGCGGCAGGCTCTCGCGCGCAGAGAGGAAACGCCAAGTACGCGTGCAGTCATTGGGCCGCAGGCGGCAAGGGCATAGTCTGATCGGCAGGAAAGGATGTCATCTTGCCGACCACACTCATCACCAATGCCACCATCTGGGACGCTACCGGCGCCTCGCCATTTGCAGGTGTCTTGCTGGTTGAGGACAATCGCATCCGGTCAGTGATGGCCAGCGCAGCAGCGCCGTTCCCCCCGGCCGACCAGATCATCGACGGCACTGGCCTGACCTTGATGCCCGGCTTGACCGAAGGCCATGCCCACATATCCTTCGGCGACGCGGCTTCCACAGAGGATCTGATCAGCCCCTCGCCCGAAGCCCACACGCTCATCACCGCGCGTATGGCCAAACGGTTGCTCGATCAGGGGTTTACCAGTTGCTATGGCGCGTCGGCAGCCAAGCTGAAGCTGGATGTCGCCGTTCGCGATGCGGTCGACGCGGGCCATATTCCCGGCCCCCGCATCCGTGCCGGATCGACCGAAATCACCGTCACCGGCGGCATGGGCGACGAAAGCAAGCTGCATAATCCGCGCATCGGCATCAGCTGCATCGTCGATGGTCCAGAAGAAATGCGCAAGGCTGTCCGCCTCGCGATCCGCGAGGGGTGCGACAATATCAAACTCGATGTGTCGGGCGATCCCTTCTATCCCGGCAGCCCAGCGCACGTCACCCCTATGTCGTTCGAGGAAGTGAAGATGGCGGTCGATACTGCCCATGCTTTCGGTCGCAAGGTGAACGCCCACAGCCGCTCTATCGAAGGGACCAAGCATTGCATCCGCGCCGGGGTCGATGGCCTGTTCCATGTCGAATATGCCGATGACGAGATGCTCGACATGCTGGAGGAAGCGCGCGATCGCATTGTCATCGCGCCGTCCATCGGCCTGTTCCACAGCATGATCCATTATGGCGAACCGTGGATTCCGCGCGCCGTGGCCGAAGCCATGGGCATCCCCGCCCTGATCGAGCAATCGGTCAACACGCATACCCAGCTGCGCAAACGCGGCATCCGTCACCTTATCGGCGGCGACTATGGCCTCGCCTGGAATCGGCAGGGGACCAATGCCCGCGATATCAAATTGCTGATGGATTATTATGGCTATGATGCGCCCGGCGCGCTCACCTGCGCCACTCGCAATGGCGGGCAGGCGATGCGGGACGAGGGCGACCTTGGCACGCTAACGCCCGGCGCGCTCGCCGACATGCTGCTGGTGGATGGCGATCCGATAGCCGACGTCACAATCCTTCAAGACAAAAACCGGCTGGCGATGGTGATGAAGGACGGGGCGATCCACAGCATCGCGCCCGGCCTCTGCACGCCTGCCGCCTCTGACCAACGGAGAGTTGCATGAACATGGAATCCGGCCCGATCGAACCGGGCGACGCCCGCTGCCCGGCGATCAGCACACAGAACATCATCGCACGCGACAGGATCGCCGCGCCCGGCTGGGTCCGATCGGAATCCTATGCTTTTCTGGGCAGCGAGGATGTATCGAACGACCGCTATATAGACCCCGATTATGCCCGTCGAGAAATGGAAAGCCTTTGGACGCGCACCTGGCAATTTGCCTGCCGGGAAGAACATATCCCGGAGGTTGGAGACTATCAGGTTTATGACATCGGGCGCTACAGCCTGATCATCACCCGCGTCGCGCCCGATGACATCCGCGCCTATGTCAACGCCTGCCTCCACCGCGGTACCAAATTGCGCGCATCCGGCTCGGCGGGCTTTGCCAGCGAGTTCAAATGCAGCTTCCATGGCTGGAGCTGGAATATCGACGGCAGCAGCAAGGGCATCGTCTGCCCATGGGACTTCCCCCATGTCGATCCCGCCAATAACAGCCTGCCCCAGGCCCGCGTCCAGACATTGGGCGGCTTTGTCTGGATCAACATGGACCCTGCAGCACCCAGCCTTGAGGCGTATCTTGGCCCCAATGCGCTCGCCCATATCAGCGCCTGGAAGCTGGAGGACCGCTATATCCACCTCCATGTGCAGAAAAGCTTTCCGGCCAACTGGAAATTGACGGTCGAGGCTTTCATGGAGGCCTATCATGTGATCGAGACGCACCCGCAGGTCGCCCCGTCGAACGCGGACGCCAACACCCAATATGACGTCTATGGCGATCATGTTAATCGCTTCATCTCCTGTCTCGGCGTAGCCTCGCCGCATTTGGAGGGGCGCTTTTCCGAACAGGATATTCTCGACCAGTTCACGGTTGGCGATGCGTCCGTCCTGAGCAACGACCGGCCTACTGTTGGCGACGGCACCGCGCGGCAGGCGATGGCGGATATGTTCCGCGGCATGTTCGGCCAGGCGACAGGCAGCGATCTGTCAGCGACCTCGGACAGCGAGATGCTCGACTGCTTCTCCTATACGATCTTCCCCAACACCTATCTCTTCCCCGGCGTATCGCTGCCCATGGTCTATCGTTTCCGCCCGGACCCCAGGGATCACCGCCGCTGCATTTTTGAAGTGTTCTTCATGCGTCCGGTACCGTCGGACGGACAGTGCCCGGAACCTGCCGAACCGATCATCCTGACCGACGAGCAAAGCTTTTGCGACGCGCCGGGCATGGATGCCGGTTTCGGCAAGATATTGGACCAGGACACCGACAACCTCTTCCTTCAGCAGGAAGGGCTGGAAGCGTCGGCCAAGCGCGGCCTGACGCTGGGTAATTATCAGGAAATCCGTATCCGCCATTTCGAGCAGGCGGTCGATCGCTATGTCGCGATGCCACCCCATCGTCCTACGCGCTGAGGAAGCCCATGTCCTTCGAACTGAACGCCAGGCTGGCCGCCAGACGCGCGCCTTTGCCCACCACCATCAACATTGATCCTGTCACCGCCAACATCATTCGCGGCGCGCTGGAAACCGTTTGTTATGAGGCTACAACCCATTTGGGCCGGGCAGCCTCTTCCCCGATCATCAACCAGTCGAACGAGCGCAACGCGGCAATCGTCGATGCGCATGGGCGGCTGGCCATGGGGTCGATCGGCACGCCGCATCTGACCTTCGTGTCACAGCTAACGGTGCGCTACGGCCTGATGCAGCAGGACAATTTCGACTGGGGGCCGGGCGACGTGTTCGTCGGAAACGATCCCGATCATGGCGGCGGCCATCTGCCCGACTATAATGTCTATGCCCCTGTCTATGACGCGGCGGGCGAACTGGTGCTGATCCAGGCGCTCCAGGCGCATCAGGGGGATACGGGCGGGAAAGACCCCGGCGGCTTCACCCTCGACGCGACCGACATTTTCACCGAAGGGCTGGCCATTCCCTGCCTAAAACTCGTTCATCGCGGCGAAAAGCGGCGGGACTCCATCTATTTGCTCGAACGCAATAACCGGTTTCCCAGCTTTGCAGGCGATCTTGCCGCCATGATCGGCGCTGTGGAAAAAGCGAGCGCCTCGATCCGCGCTATACTCGACAAATGGGGCAGTAACGTCGTCCGCGCCGCCGTCAACCAGGCGATCGAGACATCCGAGCGCCAGATGCGTCAAGTGGTATCAGACTGGCGCGATGGCACCTATGAAGCGACCGTTCATATCGACCATGACACGGTCGGCACGAAGGATGTCCGCGTTCATGTCGCCTGCACCATCGCGGGCGACCAATTGACCGTTGACTTGAACGGCACGGACGACCGGCAGGATCTGGTCGGGGTGTGGAACACTTTTGCCAATTCGCGCGGCTATATCATGACCCAGATCGCCTCCACCATCGACCCGGACATCGTCAAGAATGAAGGGTTGTTCAACGCCGTGGACATCATCCTGCCCGAAGGCTGCATCGCCCATCCCCCGCCCAACAAGCCCGCCGCACTCGGCTCCTTCCACCCGGCTTGCGAAATTACCGAAGCGGTGTGCGTCGCCCTGTCGAAGGTCGCGCCGGAGCGGTCCGCGCCGCAAGTGTATAAGATCGGGATGCCCAACGCCGTCATCGGCTTTGATCCGCGCGGCCAGATGTGGATGGATCAGGGCGTCGATTGCCGGTCTATGGACGTGTCGGCGGTGCAGGGGATTGACGGCTGGGGCAGTTGCCCGGTTTCGCTCGGCAACCTGCTGCTGTCACAGGCGGAGGACGGCGAAAGCCGTTTTCCGGTGATCAACACCAGTCGCGAACTCGTCACCGACAGCGGCGGGGCGGGGCGCTGGCGCGGGATGCCCGGCAGCCGCAACGTCAAGCAGATACTCGAACCGGCGCTCGCCATGGCGTGGATGGTCAGCCATGATCACCCCATCAGCGGGCTGGAAGGCGGTGATGATGGCACCCCCTACGTCAATCATTTCCAGGTCGGGACGGACCAGGAATACCGCGTCGAACTGACCGCCCGCGCGCAACTGCCTGCAGGGGCGGTGATCGCTTACCAACATGGCGGCGGTGCGGGCTTCGGTCCCGCCCTCCTGCGCGATCCGCAGGCGGTGTGCGAGGATGTACTAGACGAACTGGTCAGCGTCGATGCCGCGCGCGACCGCTATGGTGTCGTCCTGACCGGCAGCCTGACGGACTATAGCCTGAACGTGGACCATGCGGCCACCGCCGCGCTGCGCGGGGAGCGGATGGCGGCATGACCTACCGCATTGGCATAGATATTGGCGGCACCTTCACCGACTTCGCGATGCTCAAGGGCAGCGACGTCATTCTCCACAAAAATCTCAGCACGCCGCATGACCGTTCCGAAGGCGTCATGAGCGGCCTTGCCACCTTGGCGGCGGGTCAGGGTCTTTCCCTCGGCGATTTCCTCGCGCGGTGCGACGCCATCGTCCATGGCACGACTGTAGCCGACAATACGCTGATCGAGATGAACGGTGCGGTCACCGGGCTGCTCACCACCGAAGGATTCCGCGATGAAATGGAATATCGCCGCGGGTTCAAGGAAAGCATCTGGGACGTGCGACTGGAACCGCCCCAGCCCATCGTCCCGCGCCGCCGCCGCCTGACCATCCCCGAACGCGTCCTCGCCGACGGCAGCATCCACCGGGAACTGGACGAGCAGGCCGTGCGCGATGCCTGTGATAAATTCCGCAAGCAGGGGGTCGAATCCGTCGCCGTCGGCCTGATCTTCGCCCATGTGAATGGCGATCATGAACGCCGCGCCGCGCAGATCGTGGAAGAAGAAATGCCCGGCGTGCCGGTGTCGCTGGGCCACCGCATATTGTCGCGCGCGCCGGAATATGACCGGATTAGCACCACGGTCGTGAACGCCTATGTCGCGCCGCGCGTGAACGCCTATCTCGAACGGCTCGTCGAACGGCTCGCACAGGCAGGCTATCCGCACCAACTCATGGTGATGCAGGCGTCGGGCGGAGTGATGACCCGCGACTATATCGCCGCCGCGCCGATCCGCGTGCTGGCGTCCGGCCCGGCGGGTGGAGTCATGGCGTCGGCCCATGTTGGCGGAGCGAAGGGCCATCGGAACCTGCTCTGCGTCGATATGGGCGGCACCAGCTATGACATGTCGGTGGTGATCGACGGCGCAGCCCCAGCCGAAGCAGGGTGGAACATGCACCACCGCTATCTGGTCGGCGTGCCAATGGTGCAGGTCGAAACACTGGGCGCCGGTGGCGGTTCGATCTGCCATGTTGACAAGGGCGAACTCAAGGTCGGCCCCGCATCGGCGGGGTCTGTCCCAGGCCCGATCTGCTACGGGCGCGGCGGCCTCCAGCCCACCATCACCGACGCTCTGCTGATGCTGGGCATCCTTTCGACCGGCGAAGGCTTTGCCGGCGGCAGCTTCCGCCTGCGCGATGAAGGCGTTCGCGAAGCCTTCGCCGCCATGGGCGCGCAGATGGGCTATGACGCAGAGCAGGCGGCGTTCGATTGTTGGCGGCTGGTCAACGCCAATATGACGCAAGCGGTGCGGCGCACCACGGCGGCCAAGGGAATCGATCCGGCCGATATGGTCATGCTGGCCTATGGCGGCAACGGGCCTGCCTTTGCCGCGATTCAGGCGCAGGAACTGGGCATCACCCATGTGCTGGTGCCAAAGGCGTCGCCCACATTCTCGGCGCTCGGCACGCTGGTGGCCCATCCCAGCATTGACGAAGAACGCTCCTGCACTGCTCCCGTCGATGCGTTGGACCTTGACCAATTGCGTCTATTGTGGGGAGAATTGGCCGACAATGCCGGGGCGCACTTCACGGGGGCGGGCTTTGACGCAGAGGCTATTCAGGCGACATGGCGACTCAACATGCGCTACGGCGGGCAGAACTGGGCGCTGACCTTCGACTTGCATGAAAGCTCGGGTTTGAATGACCTGTCCTTCGTGGACGATAGCCTGTCCGACCGCGCCATTGCTGCTTTCAACGCCCGACACATGGCCGAATATGGCCATATCCGCGAAGGCGAATTGCCGGAAATTACCGGTGTCCGTCTGGCCGCCCATGTCGCAACCCCCATGCCCCCGGCCAGCGGCGGCTTTTTAGCCTCCACGCTCGAACCGGTCCCCGCCGGGCATCGCCGCGCCAATTTGGGCACTGGGTTTGCCGACGTCGCCATCTTCAAAGGCCCGGCGCTCGTCCCAGGCGCGCGGGTTACCGGCCCCGCGATCATCGAAGAAGTCTTTACCACCATCGTTGTCTATCCCGGCTGGCAGGCACGCGTGGACGATGCGGGCGACTATGCGCTGGTCCACCAGCCGTGACAGCGCTTGCCGGGATGATGATCATCGAAACGGCGGAGCGGGTCTGCGGCGAATATGGCGCGCGCCTGCTCGCTGATTTCGGGGCGGAGGTGATCAAGGTCGAACCCCCAGGCGGCGCGCCAACTCGCGCCATGGGGCCGTTCCATGAGGGGCAAAGCACGCTCTTCCGCTATCTCAACAGCAACAAGAAATCGGTGCTGCTCGATCTAGATCGACCGAGCGACCGCGTCTTGCTCGATCGTCTGCTGGCGCGCGCGGATGCGCTGATCGACGATCATCAGCCCGACTGGACTGCCGCCCATAGCCTGTCCCTTGGCAGCCTGCCCGATCTGGTTCACTGCGCCATCACCCCCTTCGGTCAGGCCGCGCCATCACACTGGCAGATTGCCCGTCCGATCAACGTCATGAATGCGGGCGGCTGGGCCTGGCACACCCCCAGCGAAAGCTCCGCGAACAAACCCCCGTTGCAAGGCGCTGGCCGCTTCATGAGCGATTATGAGGCGGGGATCGAAGCGGCACTCTGCGTCGCAGCTTCGCTGTTCGCCAGACGCCGGACCGGCAAGGGGCAGGCCATCGACATCAGCGAAGTGGCCGTCCAGCTTTCGCGGGCTGACGCCGTGCTGGGTCGGATGCTCGCGGGCGATGCGGACCCCGGTCCCGAACGCACCCGCTATGATATGGGCGGTCCGGGCGCAGCCTTCGCTTGCGCCGACGGCCATGTCTATCTGTTGATGACGACGCGCGCGCATTGGCGCGGCCTGTGCGCGTTGATGGGCAATCCCGACTGGGCAACTGCCTTTCCCGACGACTGGTTGGAATATCATTGCACGCCCGATCGCGTGGCCGAATTTCGCGACCATTTTCGCCCATGGATCGTCCATCAGCCGAAGGGCGCCGTGTCGGACGCGGCGCAGCAGGCGGGCGTCCCATTGGTGCAGGTCAACACCGCCGCCGATATTGTGAACCATCGCCAATATGCCCATCGCGGCTATTTCCAGTCGCTGGACGGCATCACCTATCCGACCGTCCCCTACCGTATGAGCGCATCCCCTGTCCTTATCCACGCCCATGCGCCCGCACCCGGCGCGCATCAGGGGGAAGCGGCATGAACCGCACCGGTCCGCTGACGGGCATCCGCGTGCTGGAAATCACCAAGGTCTGGGCTGGTCCCTATGCAGGCAAGCTGCTCGCTTTTCTCGGCGCGGAAGTCATCAAGGTCGAAAGCCGCGCCAATCTCGATGAAATGCGCGCCTATGGCGGTGTAGACATCGACAGCGCGCCCTATTTCCGCAGCATCAACCAGCAAGTGCTGAGCGTTCAGGTCGACATGAAGTCGGACGAAGGCATGGCCTATCTCCGCCGCATGATTGCTATGTCGGACGTGCTGATCGACAATTTGCGCCCCGGTGCCATGGAACGATCGGGCCTGTCCTATGATGCGGTGCGCGCCATTCGCCCGGACATCATCCAGCTTTCGATCAAAATGTACGGCACGGACGGTCCGCTTGGTTATCAGACCGGCTATGCGCCCTGTTTTGCGGCGCTGGGCGGCCTCAATGCGCTGGTCGGCCATGAAGGCGAAACGCCTGCTGGCATGAACATCCGCTATGGCGATTCCACCGTCGGCGCATCGGCCGCGCTGGCCATCGTCGCCGCGCTCCACCATCGCGAAACCAGGGGGGAGGGGCAGTTTATCGATCTGTCGGCGGTCGAAACCCTCTCGACCATGATCGGGGACAGCCTGTTCGCCTATGGCCTGACCGGCGATCTGCCGCGTGCGCAGGCCAACGCCCATGCCGACATGGCCCCGCATGGCTGCTATCCCTGCATCGATGGCCAATGGATCAGCATCGCTGTGGCAAACGATGATGAATGGACGGCGCTGGTCGAAACGCTTGGCGCGTCCGCGCTGGGGCAGGACGCCCAGTTTGCCGATCATGCTAGTCGGGGCGGCCACAGCGCCGAACTGGATGCAGTCATCGCCGCGATTACTATCACACATGACGCCGATACGCTTTCCGAAGCACTTTTGATGGCGGGCGTGCCAGCCTATAAAAGCCAGTCCTCGCTCGACCTTATTGGCAGTGAGGCGCTCTGGTCGCTCGGCGCATATCGCCTTGTCACTGACACGCGTGGAGATGTGCGCCCGGTCATCAGTCCGGGCTGGCGCATGGCACCCGACGAAGCGCCCATCGAAAGGGGCGCCCCGCTGCTGGGCGAACATAATGCTTATGTCTATGGCGACCTGCTGGGCCTCGGCGAGGCAGAACTCGCCGATCTGGTGGCCCGCAAAATCGCCTATTGAGGCAGGAACCGGCTGTTGATCATCCGCGTCGTCGACCAGCCACCATCCACGGCGATCACCTGGCCATTGATGAATTCGGCCTTGTCGGAACAGAGGAACGCCACGGCGTTCGCGACATCATCGGGCAGGCAGTCACGGTAAAAGGGGGTCAGCCCCTGATTGATCCGCTGAAACGCGGGATACTCCCATGCGGCGTCGGTCATGGCTGTTCGCACCACCGTCGGCGCGACGATGTTGGAACGGATGCCGCGTTCGCCATATTGCGCCGCCATCGTCTGCGTCAGGCCGGTCAAGGCCGCCTTGACTGCACAATAAATGCCGCCATCCATGCCACCCATAATGCCAAAGGTCGAACCGATCGTGACGATTGCGCACCCCTTGCCCATATGCGGCAATACTTCGCGACACAGGCGGAACGGCGCGCGCAGCGACAGGTCTATCACCTCGTCGAGCACCGCGTCGCTCGTTTCGTGAACGGCGGCCCATGCGCCTGAGCCAGCATTGTTGACGAGATAATCGACCCTGCCGAATGTCGCGATCGCATGATCGACGATCATACGCGGTGCCGAGTCGTCCGCCATGTCGGCCGCGATGGCACTGAAACGCGCGCCACTCGGCAATGTCGCTGCCAATGCCTCCAGCTTCGTCATGGTGCGTCCGGTGCCGACCACGGCTACGCCCTGTTCGACCAGGCATCGCACGATCGCCTCGCCAATGCCGCCCGCTGCGCCGGTCACGATCGCGACCTGAGATTCCGTCATTCTGTCTTTCCTTGATTATGCGCCCGTGCGGCGATGTCATTGGCCGCAACAAAGCCGAAAGTGAGTGCCGGGCCGATCGTCCCGCCAGCGCCCGGATAGCAATCGCCAAAGGGACTGGCCGCGCAATTGCCCGCGGCATAGAGATGCGCGATCGGTTGCCCCGCGCCGTCCAGCACGCGCGCCTGCGCGTCGCAGCGCAATCCTCCCTTGGTGCCCAGATCGCCATTGTTGATCGGCACTGCATAATAGGGCGCAGTGTCGATCGGCCCCAGATTGGGGTTGGGCGTGACCGTCGGATCGCCGAAGAAGCGATCATAGATATTGCCGCCGCGCCCAAATTCAGGATCGACGCCGGTGAAGGCATAGCCGTTCATGGCCTCCACGGTTTGCTCTAGCGCCTGTCGCGGCACGCCAATTTTGTCTGACAGTTCAGCAATCGACCCGGCACGGAACACATAATGGTCCCACCAATGGTCGGGGATGCGGCGATCTGGCGTGTGGACTGTCGGCATTAGTCCGCCCGCGCTGAACTTCGCGCGGAATTTTGCGTCGAATATCAGCCAGCAGGGCATGTTTGCCCCGGTGCGCAAATGGTCCTCCACCATGGCCTGCCCGAACCGGTCATAGCCGGTCGCTTCGTTGACGAAGCGCACGCCGTTTCGGTTGACGCATACGCTCCATGGCCGCCCGACATCGAAGGCCGCCTGATGGATTTCGTGGAAATTGGACGCCTTGGGGGCAGGCAGGATCATGGTCGGTATCCACCAACCCTGGTCGACATGGGCGACCGACGCGCCAACCGTTTCCGCCGCGATCAGCGCCTCGCCGCGATTGGCATCCTCCGGGGTAGAACTGTGTCGGGTGAGGCCAGGCACCGGATAGAAACGGTCACGCAGCGCCTGATTCCATTCAAAGCCACCGGCGGCGAGCACCACGCCATGGCGCGCGCTGATCGTCCGGCTCTGGCCGAACCGGCGTACGGTCACGCCCGTCACGACGCCCGCCTCATCCACCGCCAGCGACTCCAGCGCCGTCTCCAGCTGCAATTCCACCCCGCGCGCAAACACCTGCCGGTACAGCGCGCCCATCAAACCGGCACCCTGGGTAAAGCGCCGGTCGCGCGCCGACACGCGCCGCGCGCCTATGTCGAGCCAGTAGCGCGCAATCACCTTCGCAGCGGTAAAGCGCCAGCCGCGATGCTGCATCATCAGCGCGAAGGTTTCGGTCAGGTCCATCGCATAGCGGTGGAACAGCTTGAATCGGCTATATTGCTCGCGCATCAGCGGATAGCGTAGGTCGCCCAGTTCACGCCCGTCGAAGGTCGGGCAGATGACCGATCGGTCGGCTCGTGCACCCGGCGCTTCGGGAAAATAGTCGGGCCAGGCTGCCGCCGCGACAGGCACGCCGCTGTCTTTCAGGAACCGCAACATCGCCGGCGCCTGCGCGACATAGGCGCTCAGGCGCGCCTCATCGACCGGCACCTGTATGACCGTATGCAGGTAACGCAGCGCCTCCTCCGCGCTGTCGCCCATATCACCGTTCAGGCCGTGGTCCGGTACCCACATGACGCCGCCAGATGTCGCCGACGTGCCGCCAAATTTGTGCGCCTTCTCCACGATCAGGACCGACAGGCCCAGCTCCGCACCGCGCAGCGCCGCCATCGCGCCCGCCGCACCGGAACCCACGACGACAAGATCGAAGCTTTCCATCAGAAGCTCGGCACTGCGTCGAGATGCGAACCGTCGGGAAAGCAATAATATTCCAGATAATGGCCTAGATCGTCCCGCGCATCGAAATAGGCATAAGTGCCGCCCATCGTATCCCATGCGATCGGCATCGCCCAGCGTGCCTTGGCGGTCGCGACTTCGGCATCGAAGATGGCCCGATCAGAAAAATGCCGCCCCAGATGGTGGAAACGCGTGGCATAGCCTTTGTCGGGCAGCCCCCATTGATAGACGCTGATATCACCCGACAGGGGTTGGATGATCTCGAACTGCACGCCATGCCGGTTGGCCAGCGCAAAATGCGCCACCGCCTGACGGTTTTGCCCGGTGTCGAACTCAGCGTCCGGCATTTCCATATAATGGCCAATGCCCTGAATCGCGCCGATCTCCGCCATGGCACGCCGCCAGTCGGTGGTCACATAGGCGTGCTGATAATAATCCTCACTCACGGCTCTGGCTCTCCTGGGGCAACTCTCCTTCGCCGGTTATCGGGGCGGAAGCAGGGAACCGGAATGACCGGCTCGGCAGGATGGCTTGCACCGGTGCGCGCACGCCATTACCGCTGATTGCGGCTTGTGCGGTGCTGTGGTGATAGAAGCGGATGAGCATCCTTACCTTCACCCCAGTCGCCCATCTCGCCGACGTGCCGCCCGGTTCCGTCAAAGTCGTCGAATTTGACGGGCAAAGCGTCCTGATCTGCCATAGCAATGGCCGCCTGTTCGCCATCGCCAACCGCTGTTCGCACGCCGACGAGCCGCTTGCCTGCGGTCGCATCCGCGCGGGCTGGATTGCCTGCCCGGTCCATGGTGCCCGCTTCAACCTGGAAACCGGCCACGCCATGAACCCGCCCGCCAAGGCGCCGATCCGCACCTATCAGCTGCGCATCAACGGCGACGCGATCGAAATCGCGCCTTAGACGCTCGCGAGTTTCGCCACCGCCACGGCACGAATATCCGCTGCCTTGGCCTTCTCATTCCCTGTCAGCGCAAATTCCGCATCGTCCAGCAGCAGCACCCGCCGCGGTACTTTGAAGCTCGCCATCTGGGTCTTGAGATGCGCAATCAGCATGTCCTCCACGATGGTGACGCCGTCGATCGGAACGATGCAGGCTACCACCATCTCACCCAGCAAATTGTCCGGCACGCCCACGGTCTGGCTGCGCTTGACGCCGGGATAGGCGGCGATGGCAGCGTCCACTTCCTCCGGCGCGACATTGGCCCCTCCGGTCTTGATCATGTCGGTCAGCCGCCCTTCCCAGAAGAAGCGACCCTGCGCATCGACCCGCCCGCCGTCACCCGTGCGATAATAACCATCCTCGTCGAAACAATCCTCTGGTGCCTTACCCAGATAGCCCGACATCAGTGTCGGTCCCTTGATGCACATTTCGCCATGCTCACCTATCGGGACGATCGCCCGCGTCACCGGATCAACGATTTTCAGGATATTGCCCGGCAGGGGCGCGCCAGCGCTGCCAGCATAGTCGGCCTCTGACGTTTCCGCGTCGAAGGCGGTGCAGATCGTCATCGTCTCGGTCGTGCCGAACGCCATCGGCGTCGTCCAGTCGGTCCGCACTGTGGGATGCTCGCCGATCAACTCGCCCTTGGTCACATATTTCAGACTGGAAAGATCCGCACTGGCCCAGTTGTCCGCCGCTTGCACCCGCGCCCATTGGTGCGGTCGTCCGGTCAGGAATGTGACCCGCTCCTGCTCGATCACTGCGAGCGCCGCGCCCGCGTCGAACACGGGTTGCAACACTGCCGCGCCGCCCGTGGACAATGCCGTCCCGATCACCAGGCTGATATTGCCCGACCAGAATAGGCCATTGCCTGTCCAACTCGTCACCGGTTCGTGCATCGCAAACACGCGCGGCCACCGCCACCACTGGATGCAGAAGGCACGCTGGCTGTGGATGATGCCCTTGGGCAGGCTGGTCGTCCCTGACGAAAAGAAAATGCCGCCAATATCGCATGGCGTCACGCTGGCTGCCCTTGCGGTGACGATGCTGTCGGCGACATACGCGCCGCCGGACAGAAAATCGTCCCAGCTTTCAAAATGGCCTGCGGCCGGGGCCGCATCAGTCACACTGTCGAGCTGTATCAGATGGTTCAGGAACGGCAGGTCATCGATCGGCGCCAGCATCGCTGCAAAGTCCTTTTTCAACACGCGCGTATCGAAAAACAGCGCCTCGACCGCTGATGCGCGGATCAGATGCGCCAGTTCGTCCGGCGTGGAAAAGGTGCTGAGGGCGACAGTCACACCGCCTGCCATGGCGATGCCGAATACACAGGCCAGATATTCCGGCCGATTGGCCATCAGCACGCCGATACGGGCATCCTTGCCCATGCCCGCCGCGATCAGCGCCTTGGCAACTGCGACCGACCGGGCGTGAAGCTCGTCATAGCTCCAGCAGATCCGCTGATGCTGGGTCCGCATGATAACGGCATCGCGCGCCCCATAGAGCGCGCGCACCTCCTCCAGATAGGCCGGAATCGTGTGTGCGGCTTGCCCCGGCTCCTCGCCCAGCGGCAGTCCGCGCACGTAGGAAAGCGCCGTGCTCAATAGGGCAACTCCACCTGGGCGGTGCCTTTCAGGATTTCGTCGCCATCCTGTGTCGTCATCACCGTGCGTATCTTGACCACCGGCATCCCGAAGGGCGAACGGTCGATCTTTTCCACCACCTCGCCATCGACATAGGTGACATCGCCTTCAAAGGCGGGGGATCGGAACTGCGTCTTGCTGTGCCAGACATAGCCTTCAAGGCCTGCCCAATAGGCAACCGTGTCCAGATGCCAGGCATTCATCGATGCGCCATAACCATAGGCGCCGCCCATGCCGACATTTTCGGCCTTCTCGGCATTGATATGGCCCGATGACGGCCCGTGATAAAGGCCGTCGCCCATGCGCGGGTCAATCTTGCGCGCGTCATGGTCGTAACTCATGTCCGCGCCGAAGCCGGCATCCTCGCGCGCCGGATCATACACGCCTTCCGGCACGTTCCAGCGCCATGTACCCCAAATGTTCTGACGGTGCGCACGACATTCATTGGCGAAGGATATGACCGAATGCGGCCCGATCACGCGGCGCGGCAGCCGGTCGCCGACCTTCACGTCGCCATAGGCGGGGGATATGCCCTGGCGATTGGACATTATCCATTCGTGCCGAAGCCTGTGGATTTCCAAGACATCCTCCTTGGCCCAGCGCTTGGGGTTGCGCTTTTCCTTGCCATAGACGCCACGCTTATTGGCTTCCTCGACGAGATAGCGGATCGCGGTCGCCTGCTCCTTGGCAACCAGTGCGCCGTGCTGGTTGCGATGGATGGTGTCGCCGCGCGCGAACATGGCCGGCCCGGCAAAGCCCGTTTCGGAAATCGAATAGCCATCGAAACGGCGGCTCTGGGTCAACTTGTCGCCAGGGCGGACTGGGGTTCCGTAAAACCACCATTCTTCCCCCGCGAAGATCAGGTGCGTGCCGGGCACTTTCCCCACGCAGGCGGGATGACAGCCATGGCCATAATCCATCGCCACGGTGAAACTTTGCGGCGCGACAATGCCGCCAAACCGTGACGCGCGCGCAAAATTCTCGTCCCAGTGCACCGGGTTGGGATAGTCCATGGCCTGCACCCAGCGGCGAATATCGGTCGCATTGCACGGATCCCACATCTCGGCAAAGATAACGGGCTTGCCGACCCATTGATCGACGTCGCTCGTGTCCAGCACAGCGCTGGCATTGGTCATTTCCATATCGGCCATGATGGCTCCCTCATTCTATCGGTTGCGGCGCGCCGGTGCCCAGATAATCGGCCAGCACGCGATGAAAATTGATGATGGCACGTTCCTCGACCGGACTGGGTCGCAACCCGTCGAACCCGCGCGAACGAAGGCCGCGCTGCACTGCCCCCATGTTGGAAAAATCCTGGCACAACACTTTGCGCCAACTGGCCTCGTCTATGTCGGGCTTGTGCAGGTTTTCCGGTTTTGGCTCCTGTCCTTCGGGGAAACGCTCCAGCGTGTAGACTTCGAAGATACAGTTATTGGGGTCGCGCCCGTCGGGCCGCGCGCGATAGCAGAGCGCAAAGGTCGGCCCGTGGATGATGACGGTGTTGGGAAAAATATGCCACACATTGCCCGCCGCCGCGAAATGCGCCGGATCGATCCGGGGCCAGTTCACCCCGCGCCTGGCGTCCTCCTCCACTGTCCGCTTCATCAGGTGCATCTGCACGTCCTGCGGCGACGTGCCTTCGGGCAATTCCTCCACCAGCAGGTTGGCGACGCGCACCATGGTTTCGGTGGTCGTGCCGTTCACTTCCTCCCACAACTGGTTGAGAGAGTCAGCCAGCCCGCGCCGCATGTCTGGCGCTCCCGCCGCCCCCGCCGTCGCGCCGCCCGTGCCTTCGCGCGATTGCGATCCGAACACACCGTGGATGCCCCGCCCGTCACTCCAGGTCGGTTTGGGCGAATATTTGGTCAGTTGCGGGTGAGTTCCTGCAACATGATAGCCCTCGTTGAATGCCTCGATCGCGACCTTCCAGTTGCACGGGAAGTGCAGCCATTGCCGCCAGCGATAGCGCATCTTGTCCAGCTCGAACGGATCGAGCATAGCCGCGGCGGGTGCCAGATAGTCCGCGAGCGACGGCGCGTCCGGGTCCATGCACACGAACACCCATCCACCCCAGCTGTCGACGCGCACGTCGCGCAGCCGAAGATCATCATCTTTCAGGCTGTCGCCCCAGCCATCCTTGCGGACCACGCCGATATTATTGCCGTCCAAATCCCAGCTCCACGCATGGAATTTGCACACCAGTTTGCGGGCATGGCCGCACCCTTCCGTCAATTGCCGCCCACGATGACGACAGACGTTGAAATAGGCGGCAATCCGGTCGGGCGCGGCACGCACGACGATGATGGAATCGTCCACAATGTCGTAGGTGACGAAATCGCCGACGTGCGGAATTTCCTCCTCCCGGCACGCGATCTGCCAGACTTTGGGCCATAATTTCTGCGCTTCCATGTCGGCATAGGCTTGCGACACATAGGCTTCATTGCTGATGATGACGGGCGGTTGGATGATTGCGCCTTGCACGGTCATGTCTTGCTCTCCCTCAGTGCAGGACGCCGGATGGAACAGCGCATGGGGCCGCGGCAATCGCTCGTGCCGCGCAGGCGTCCAATCGATAGTCGCTTGGGTTGCGCTTGTAGGTGCGCTTGAACATGCGGCTGAAATGGGCCGGGCTCTTGAAGCCCACGCCATAGGCAATCTCGCTGATCGAAATGCTGCCTGCGTCAGCCCGCGCCATCCACTTGCGCGCCTGTTCCAGCCGCTGGTCCCAGATCAGTTGCGAAAAGCTGGTGCCATTCTGCTGGAGCAGCGTCGTTAGATAGCGCGGCGAAATACCGCATCCCCGCGCGGTCATCGCTGCCGACAGGCCGGGGTCGGACAGATGCACCTCGACGAAGCGCTGCACGTCGGCAAAGCGCTTCTCCGCAACGGACTGGCGGGGCTGCATGACGCTGCTATCGCCACGCAGTCCCTGTCCGATCACCGCCAGCGCCGCCTCGACCAATATGCGAGTCGTCTCTTCGGCCAGATCGCCTTCGCGCTGGAACAGGCCGGTCAATATGGCGTCCGCCATCGCCAGTTCCGGCCGCTGGGTCGATAATAGCAGCCCGGCGCTCGCATCGCAGTCGATCAGCCCGCGCAGTACATGGGTCGGCACGGTCACGTGCAGCACCTCATGCACGCCATGCCCATCCGGCTGACATTCGATCAGGAAGGGGGATATCGACCGGGTAATCAGCATGTCGCCGCATTGCGCGCTACGACTGCCCATCTGGTTGCTCAGCAACAAGCGGCCACGCTTGACGAACCACAATACCGACAGGTCAGTGCCATCCTTGCGCACATGCTGGCGCGTCCGGCGGAAGAACAGCCGGGTGGCCGATCGCAGCAGGATGACGGCGCTGGGTCCGGCGGGCTTGCGCCGGGCGCTGACGTCGATAACGGAGCCTTCCTCCATCCAATAGTCGCCCAGATAATATTCCTGTTCCCGCTCGCCCCGGAACAGGCGCTGGCAGTCGCGATAATTGCCCCGATCAATCGCAAAGAGGGTCTCGATCATGGTCAGGCTCCTCTCTTCTTTAGCGTTTCGCGCGCCCGGCGCGGCTCAGCCGCCACTCCGGGGGATAATTGAGGTCGTTATTCTTGACGGCATGGGCGATGCCCTGGTCGAAACCGCCCGCGCCCAGATCAATGTCGCCCGCATGATCATTCTTCATTAGCGGCAACATGCCTTCCAGCCAGCCGGTCATCAGGCTGCCCATATATTCGCCACGATACTGCTTATAGGCTTCGATGAAGGTCTTTTGCGCGACCACCACGTCCATCGGTCGGGTGCGGCTGCAGGCATCTGCATATTTGTCCGTCTCCGCCTCCAGCCGGTCACGCGGAACGACGCTGTTGACGAAATTACAGTCCATCATCTCTGCAGCGGTGAAGGGGCGACCGGTGAACAGCATCTCGGAAAAGCGGCGGATGCCGACCATTTCCAGCCATTGCCACATGCGTGGTCCCCATCCGGCGTAGCGGAAGGACGGATGGCCAAACAGCGCATCGTCCGAAGACACGATCAGGTCAGCGTCGGCGCACTGGTAGAAATGCCAGCCATAGCAATAGCCCTTGGCCTCCACGATGCTGATCTTCTTGAATTCCTGCAACGGCCGGTTGCCGGCATAGCCCTTGGCATAATGGTCGGTCAGGCCGTGAAGGAAGCGATAGGAACCGGGTGGCGGATAGCGCACGTCCGGGTCGTCAATCTCCAGGTCGGGGAGGAAATTATCATCCTCGCCAGGGTTCAGATACATGTCGCCATGTTCGTTAATGTCACCGCCAGATCCAAGATCCTGGCCTTCGCCACGGATCACCAGTACCTTCACATCATCGTCGATATTCGCCTTATGGACGATTTCGCCGAACAGCAGCCGCATCCCGATCGTCGTGGTGTTCGCCTTTTCCGGTCGATCGAAGGTGACGGTCGCGATCCGGCGCGCCCGATCTTTTTCGTACCGGACAAATTGCGCAGCATCGCGCTTCAGCTCCGCGGCTGTTGCCTTGGCCATGCCCGTCTCCTTCTGCTCTGTTCTTGGCTGGGAAAATGACACAGGACCGACCGGCTGTATTGGCATTAGGTGCAGCTTTTTCGATATGATATGAATCCGATTATACCAGCGCAGCTATGTCCGCTTCGCTGTCCGGGTTGGAGGATCGGCATGGAGGACCAGGATTATTTCTTCGGCCTCGCCGGACCGCTCGAAGCGGTGCCCGCTGCCGGCTCCATGCGTGCGGCCAACCTGCGCGGTTTTTCCGAATTCATCCGCAGCAGGGGAGGGGCGCCGCACCGCATCCTCCGGCAGCATGGCCTTGATCCACGGGCGCTGGCCAATCCTGACGGCCATGTCTCGTGTCAGCAGGTTGCCGCCATGTTTGAATATTGCAGCGTCCAGTTTGACGATCCGATCTTTGGCCTGCACCTCGCCGCGACCCAGGATGCCGATGTGTTTGGCAGTGTCACTGCAGTCTGCCGCGCTGCGCCGGACATGCGCTCGGTCATGATGTGCCTCATCAATTATCTCCCCGTGGCCCACTCGCCCGAAGCACAGCTTGAACTGGTGGAGCAGAGCCCGACCGCTGAACTGCGCTGGACGGTCCGTGCCGATGTCGGTTTCAATGTCCAGGCCAACTACCAGGCGATGATGCTGATCCTCACCTTGCTTCGAGTGGTCAGCGCAGGGCGTTTTCGGCCAGCCGGGGTACAGTTGTCGATCGACGCCATCCCCCATGATTTACTCCAGATCGAAAGTCTGATCGGTGCGCCGGTCAGCCATCGTGCCGAACGCAACACCATCGTTTTTTCTGCCGCCATGCTGGACCTGCCGATCACCAGCGCCAATCGCCTCGTCTATCGGCTGCTTGGTGGCTATCTCGCCCGCCTGCGGATACTCAACCGCGCGGACATGGGCGAACGCACCCGCAGCTACGTCCGGGGCGCGTTGCCTGCGGGCAATTGTTCGGTGGAACGATGCGCCGAACAATTGGGTCTTTCGGTCCGCACCCTTCAAAGCCGCCTTGCCGCCCATGGCCTGCGTTTCTCTGACTTGGTCGAAGAGCAGCGCGAGCAACTCGCTCGCATCTATCTAAGCCAGACACCCATGGCGATCGATGAAGTTGCCGACCGACTGGGCTATACCGAACAGACCAGCTTTGGCCGCGCCTTCAAGCGCTGGACCGGCCTGACCCCGCGCGCCTTTCGCCGTCATCGCGCCTAACATGGCCTGTCGTCGTCAAGCGGCTGTGCCTCTCCGATCATTGCCGGTTCGCCCATTGTCGCGAACCATGGCCGCCTGGCTTTTGGCCTCCACTTTTCCATCCGGGATATCGGCATGACCACCAAATCACCATCTGGCGCGGGCGAACTGCGTCGCCATGGGACCGTCCTGATTCCCTGTCTTGCCGGCATCTTGCTGTCGGCGACCCATAGCTATTCGCTGGGCGTGATGATCGTGCCTTTGGAACAAGAATTTGGCTGGACCCGATCGCAGATATCCAGCGGGCCGCTGATCATCGCCATCATCGGGCTGTTTGCTGCGCCGCTGGTCGGTCGGGCGGTCGATCAATTGGGGCCACGGCGGATCGGGCTTGCGGGCATCTTGCTTTACTGTACCGCGCTTGGCGCATTGTCATTGGCGACATCGGACATCGCCTCATGGGCCTTGCTGTGGGTCATATTGGGCCTGTGCGACATGCTGGTCATTCCCACCATCTGGACCGCAGCGGTCACCAGCCTGTTCGTCGAACGGCGAGGTATTGCTTTGGCCATCACCTTGTGCGGCGCCAGCCTGTGCGCCGCGATTACACCGCCATTGGTCGGCTTTCTGGTCATCCAGCAGGGATGGCGCGGTGCCTATGTCGGCGTCGGGCTGATCTACGCGGCGGTCATATTCCCGCTCGCTTGGCTGTTCCTGCGCAGCGCGACGGATGATGCGCGCCGGGGCGCTGGCGCAACTACCCGATCGATGCCGATCGCCGCATTGGGAGCCAGCCTCAGGCAGGGATTGGCGTTACCCGCCTTCATCAAATTGGCGACAGGCGTCACCCTCTATGCGCTGGCGGTCTGCGCCCTGACGTCCAATGCCGTGCCGATCCTTGTGGCGCAGGGATTCATGGCGACACAGGCGCCCGCCATTGCCGGTCTTATCGGCGTTGGGTCGCTGGTTGGTCGCCTAGGTGGCGGCTATCTGCTCGATCGGCTGAACCCGCATAGGATCTCGGCGATTAGCGTATCGACGCCGATCCTGTCGGTCGCCCTTCTGCTTGCCATGCCCGGTTCATCGGGCGCAGCCATGGCGGCGTTTCTCATCCTGGGCCTGTCAGTCGGCACCGAACTGGACGCCTGCGCCTATCTTGCTGCGCGCCATTTCGGCCTGCACAACTTCGGCACGCTGTTCGGCGCGATCAACGGTTTTCTGCTCTTCGCCAACGGCATGGCGCCCATGGCTGCCAATATCATTTACGATCTGACGCAAAGTTACCAGATTTTCCTGTGGGCAGTCATTCCCATGTGCAGCCTGTCGGCGCTGCTGTTGCTGGCGCTAGGGTCTGACGCTGCGGTTACGATCCAACAAAGCGCACCTGATGCCCAATAATCTCTGCCAAGCTAATGGCAAGAAAGTGTTTCCAATGAGCAGCGGCGCTTTCAGGGCGTGAATAATGACTGCTTCGTGCGTTAATCTGTCCAAAGCTGACTGTCGCGAATGTCCCACCTATCGCCGTAAATCTTAACTGCCCCGACCACCAGTACAGGTAAAAAAAGCCCCGCCGCGCGATGCGCTGACGGGGCCGAAGTTCAGGGAGGTGTCACTCAAGGAGGGAAGACTGACAGGACAAAGATAGTGCGTCCTTTCTCACATTCAATGCAATGGCAGCACGCGATCCTGCCGCGAGGCTGTTCTTGAACGCCTTCATGCGCGACGATCCTTTCGCTTGGCAGGATCGCGCCTGCGGCCGCCGATGGACAGCGGCTCTGTGGTGCCGCCAGGGGCCATCCAAGGGAGCCTCGTTCAGCTGATGCCCAACCACGCGTCCCGATGCCGATGGTCCAGCTGATGCCCTCGGCACGCATGATGCCCGAGACGGATTTGCCGACCGCGCGATCGAGCACCGGCCGCCAGGACACCAGGCTGAACTCGCGGCTCTTCTCGATCAGCGCATAGCGCTGGTCGCCGACCTGCACGGCGCGGCGACAGAGGCCTTCGATGGGAGCGTCGGCATGGAGCTGGCGATGGACAAGGCCGGTGTCCTGCTCGATGCCCGTGATCACGCGATCGAGCTCACGCCGCTGGAGCAGTTGCAGCATGTTCCGGCGATAGCGCGTGACGCCCTCTTCACCCTCGGCCAGCTGCTGTTCAACCAGCCATTGCCGCCGCTGCTGTATCGCCCCGCGCACCTCTGCCCCAAAGCCGCGCTGCAAGGGCTCGGGCGTGGCGGCGGTCAGCTGGCGATCGAGCCAGGTTTCGCCATCATGGGCAGGCAGCTGATCGAGCGGCCCGTGCGTCAGCGTCTCGATGATCACCGGTGCTTTAAGCCCCTGTCGCTGCTCATGGACCGGCGCATCGGCGAGATGATCGGGGCCGACCTGCCACGTCCCGTCCGCCAGCAGCTCGGGCCTGCCGATCGAACGGCGCATGGCTTCAAGGCGGCGGACATGCGCCTGGGCGCCGCTCTCGCTCATTGCGGGATCATGGCGCAGGTGGATATCGACGCTGTACTTGCCGTCATGCTGACTGGCGATGGCAGCAACGGTACGATCGACCGCGTGGATGTCTGCCGGGCGGGGCGAGAGGCGCAGGATCGCGCCCTTGGCATGGACAGCCGATATCGGCATAGTGGCTACGGCCATCGATACCGTCGATGATCGGTGTGGCTGCCGGATCGCAGCTGTCGAACAGTGCATGGTCCTGCGGCGGCCGGGCGATGCCTGCCTCGCGCAGGGCGCGGTTCAGAGTGCGGATGATGTCGCCACGCTCGCCCATCCGGCGCAGGGTCGGCTCAAGGTCAGGATCGAGCGCCCATTGCCTGCCTTGCCTTCGCTACCTTCGCATAAGGCATAGCCGCGAAGTGCCCATCCTGCCTGGGCTGTCGAGGAAGCCCTTCGTGATCGCGCGCATCGGCGCTTCAGTCTCACGATAGCCCGAGGCGTAAGCTCAATCGAGAACGGTGCCGATACGCTGCCGGCCCCGTCGCGCTGTCTCTGGTTTGGTGAGCCAGATGTCGGATAACAGGTTCCGGATCATCGGGCCGACGATCTCATGAACCCGTAAGTCGCCGATCTGAGGAAACACATAGGTTTCTAGTTTTTCATGCTTTTCGTTCCGCCATGTCTTGCTGTTGGCAGCAATCACCCTGGCGGACGCCTGCCGAAAAGTGGGAATTCCCGCGCTTTGCGCCGTTCAAATATCGGGTCCAGTCCAAGCTCGACCCAGGTGCGGATTTCCCGTACCCGCTCCCGGCTGTCGCCAGCGACACCTTGGATACACTGCCCAGACCAAAGTCGCGCCGGGTGCCATTCTTCTGCACTCGACACACCCAGCTCTTGCCGCCACTGGGCTGAATCATAAGAAACAGGCCGTCGCCATCGCCGAGCCGCCCAGGGCGCGTTGCTGCTTTCACAGCGGTAGCGGAGAGCTTTCCCATGCCGCCAACTCTCCCACATTCTTTCCCACATTTCCAATCGGTCACCGGTGGACGGGCAGGGATGCAAGTGGATACGAATCACCCTGAAAGCCGCAGAAAAGCTGGAGTTTTGTGATTCGGAACGGATGTGGAAGGACAGGCTATTGGCGGAGAGGCAGGGATTCGAACCCTGGGTACCGTCACCGGCACGCCGCATTTCGAGTGCGGTGCATTCGACCACTCTGCCACCTCTCCGCAGAAGGCCGGGACATGCGGCTTTTCGCACAGGAAAAGCGCGTCCCAACCGGGTCGAGCGCGGCCATTAGCGAATGATTCCTGCCTTGCCAAGCAGCCTTGTCGGTATTTTTCTTGTGTGACAGGCGAACAGTCCTAAATTGGACATATGAGAAACACGATTCAGATTTTCGGCACTGGCGTCACCGCCCCGCCGATTGTCCATGCCCGCTTCAGCATTGGCGACGTCGTCAAGCACCGCCTGTTCGGCTTTCGTGGCGTCGTGTTCGACATTGATCCGGTGTTCGCCAATAGCGAGGAATGGTATGACGCCATCCCCGAACATGCGCGGCCGGACAAGGAACAGCCCTTCTACCACCTGCTCGCCGAAAATGGCGAATCCAGCTATGTCGCCTATGTCAGCCAGCAGAATCTGGTCAACGACGACAGCGACGAGCCGGTCGATCATCCCGCCATTACCGGCATGTTCGGTGCCTATGCGGACGGCAAATATCGCCTGCGCCCGCTCCATCGCCACTAGGGCGGTCGCAGCCTTGCTGCTGGCGCTCGCGCTGCCCGGCGCGGGCAGCGCGCAGGCGCAGGACCGGCCGCCCAATGCCGACCCGGCCTTCCCCTTCGCGCGGGAAATTGAGGCCTTTGCCAAAGCCAATGCCACCAGCCCGCCGGTGGACGGCGCGACCCTGTTCCTGGGCAGTAGCAGCATCCGCCTGTGGGACATAGCGGGCAGCTTTATCGACATTCCCACCGTCAATCGCGGCTTTGGCGGGGCCAGCACGCCCGATGTGCTGCGCCATTATCGCCGCCTGCTGCCGCCCGTCCCACCCGCCACGATCATCGTCTATGTCGGCGAAAATGATCTGGCCGCAGGCGCCAGCCCAGGCAAGGTTGCCGACGACATATTGACCCTGCTGAGACGGTTGCGCACCGATTATCCGCGCGCGCCGATCGCTTTCCTGTGGTTGAAGCCCAGCCCGATCCGCTGGACGCTGCGGCCCAAAATGGCGGCGGTCAACCAGGCGATTGCCGAGCGCGCCGGGGCGGATCGCTTCACCTATCTCGATGTCGGCAGCGTGCTGCTGGCGCGCGACGGCCTGCCCGACGCCTCGCTGTTTCGCCCCGACGGGCTGCACATGAACCCACGGGGCTATCAGCGCTGGACGCAGCTGATCGACAATTGGCTCGATCGCGTCGCGCCTGGCGCGGGCGCGACAAGAAAGGCGTCATAAACCGCCCGATCGCACTTTCCGATTGATCCAAAACCAAGCAACATTATTACAAGTTCCAACGACAAGCGCCAAGCCAAGGGGATTCAGGGTGACAATGGAGAAGGCACAGGCCAGCGCGATGGCCGAACTGACGCTGCGCGGGGTCATCCTCGGCGCGCTCATCACCCTGATCTTCACCGCCGCCAACGTCTATCTGGGCCTCAAGATCGGCCTGACCTTCGCCACCTCGATTCCTGCCGCCGTCATCTCCATGGCGGTGCTGCGCCTGTTCGCCACCGGCACGATCCTGGAAAACAACATCGTCCAGACCATCGCATCGGCAGCGGGCACCTTGTCCGCCATCATCTTCGTGCTGCCCGGCCTCGTCATCATCGGCTGGTGGCAGGGCTTCCCCTACTGGCTGTCCGCCTGCACCATCGCGCTGGGCGGCATATTGGGGGTCATGTATTCGGTGCCGCTGCGCCGTGCGCTCGTCACCGGATCGGACCTGCCCTATCCCGAAGGCGTCGCTGCCGCCGAGGTGCTCAAAGTCGGGGCCGGATCGCGGCTTGGCGAGGAAGAGAATAAGCGCGGCCTGTCCGCCATCCTGCTGAGCGCGCTGGCCGCCGCCGCCTTCTCCATCATCGCCAAAACGAAGCTGCTGGCCGAAGAAGCTGCCACCTTCTTCAAATTCGGCACCGGCGCGACGTCGATGTCCACGAGCTTCTCCATGGCGCTGATCGGTGTCGGCCATCTGGTCGGCCTGTCGGTCGGCGTTGCCATGTTCGTGGGCCTGCTGATCAGTTGGGTCGGCATCGTCCCCTATCTGACCACGCCCGTCCCAGCGGGCGCGGATCTGGCAGACCTGGTCGGCACCACCTTTCGCATGAAGGCGCGCTTCATTGGCGCGGGGACGATCGGCGTCGCCGCCATCTGGACCCTGCTCAAGATACTTGGTCCCATCATCAGCGGCATCCGCTCCGCCCTTGTCGCCAATGCCACGCGCAAGGCGGGCAATGCCGGGCTGCTGGAACTGACCGAGCGCGACCTGCCGATCGGCATTGTCGGCGGCACCATTATCGCCTCGATGCTGCCTATCGGCGTCCTGCTGTGGATTTTCGCGCAGGGCGGCCCGATCGCGGCCAACCCCATTCCGGTGATCGCGCTGACTTTGGCCTATGTGCTGGTCGCGGGCATCGTCATCGCCTCGGTCTGCGGCTATATGGCGGGCCTGATCGGCGCGTCGAACAGCCCGATTTCGGGCGTCGGCATCCTGGCCGTGCTGGGCGCATCGCTGATGCTGGCGGCGATCTACGGATCGGGCGGCGACCCGGATCGCAGTCAGGCACTGGTCGCCTATGCCCTGTTCACCACCGCCATCGTGTTCGGCATCGCCACCATCTCCAACGACAATCTCCAGGACCTCAAGACCGGCCAGCTGGTCGGTGCGACCCCGTGGAAGCAGCAGATCGCGCTGATCCTGGGCGTATTGTTCGGCGCGCTGGTGATCCCACCCGTGCTGGACCTGCTCAATAGCGCCTTTGGCTTTGCCGGTGCTCCGGGTGCCGGACCCAACGCCCTGCCCGCCCCGCAGGCCGCGCTTATCTCTGCGCTGGCCAAGGGCGTGCTGGGCGGCGATCTCGACTGGGGCTTGATCGGCATCGGCGCGGGCATCGGCGCGGTCGTGGTGCTGGTGGACGAACTGCTGGGCAAGGCGGGCAAGCTGCGCCTGCCACCGCTGGCGGTCGGCATGGGCATCTATCTGCCAATGGCGCTGACCCTGCTGATCCCGGTCGGTGCGGTCATCGGCCACCTCTATAATCGCTGGGCGCTGCGTCAGGCGCACCCGGAATTTGCCGAGCGGATGGGCGTGCTGATGGCCACCGGCTTCATCGTCGGCGAAAGCCTGTTCGGCGTCGCCTTCGCCGGGATCGTCGCGGCGACGGACAGCGACGCACCGCTGGCGCTGGTCGGCGAAAGCCATTGGGCGGTGCCGCTCTCCATCCTCGTCTTTGCGCTGGTGATCGGCGGCCTCTACCTCAAGCTGCGCCGCTGGGCCTCCGCTCCCCTGTCCTGAAGGCCAAAACCTGTCCTAAAGGGAAGCGGACATGGATCGCCATTTGTGCATTGCTGATGCTTTGAGAAGACTCAGCAGACGGGCGCAACGATGATCAACGACCAAAGCCAGGCAGGGCCGTCAGAGGCCAGCCAAGTCAGCCTGGATGATGCCGACGCCGTCGAATACTGGACCCGCCGGTTCGACGTGTCGCGCGAAGAGCTGGAGGAAGCGGTCGATACGGTGGGCGACAGCGTCGATGCCGTTGCGGCCTATCTCAACACCGCCGCCTGACGCAAAAAAGGGGGGCTGCGTCCACCGCAGCCCCCCTTTTTTGCGAAGCAGACCGAAGATCAGAAGGCGTAACGCGCCATGATCTGGAACACGGGTCCCGCCTTTTCGCTTTCCAGCTCATATTCGTCGAAATCGCGGTCGATCTGGTCGGCCAGATTGTCGAACTTGTTGAACGTCTCGCGCTTGGCCCCGTTCAGCAGGTTGGACCCAACCGCGCGGATCGTGAAGGTCTTGCCGATCCGCTTTTCGACGAAGATTTCCAGGTCCGCGCCATAGGTGGTGGTCACTTCCTCCGCGATCACCCGGCCAAAGGCGCTGCCCTGCTTGCGATAGGTCGCGCCGAACGCCGCGCCTGCTTGTGGGAAATCCTGGATAAAGCCGAAATTATAGACATATTTCGACTGGTCGTTGAACCGCCGTTCGCCGATCACGTCGGTAATCTTGCTGTCCAGCAGCGAGAGATTGCCGAAAATGCCGGTGTTGGGCAGGCCCACAAAACCCAGATCGGTCGACAGGTCGAACTCCACGCCCCACACCTTGCCATTGCCGACATTCATCGGCTGATAGACGAATGTGCCTTCGCCTTCCGACCCTTCTTCGCCGGTATTGGTCAGCTCGATCAGATTCTTGACGTCGCGATAGAAGAAGTTGACGCCGAAAATGCCGCCCGATCCCATGCGATGTTCATAGCCGATATCAAAGCCCCAGGCTGTTTCCGGATCAAGCGCCGGATTGCCCAGCAGGTCGCTGTCGCCCACTTCTTCTTCATACAAGACCGGTGAAATATAATCGAATTGCGGCCGGCGCAGCGTGCGCGCGAACGATCCGATGATCCGGTCATGGTCGGTCAGCGAATATTTGAACGAGGCCGACGGCAGTAATTCGCCATAGCTGTTGCTCTGGTTGGCGAAGTCATCGTCGTTGATCAGGTCGGCCACGCGCACCTTGGTGTGCTCGTAACGGACGCCCGCTTCCCACTTCAGGCTGCCGGTATCCCCCTCGACCAGGGCAAAGACATCGCGGCGCCTCTCCTTGATGCGGACGTCGGCGGTCGTTTCAATATCCTCGAAATCGCCAACCAGACCGGTCGGGTTCTGACTGAACTGATCCCAAACGAACGCCCCTGTCCCTTCAACCTCGCCTTCGATGATGCCGGTGCGGCGGTTCTTGTCCTGATAAAAGCCGCCAAACACGAACTTCATCGTTTCGCCGAGCGGGACTTCATGCTCCAGCTTGACCGAAAATTCCCGGTCCTTGATGTCGTTGAGGGTAAGCGCGCCCTCCACTTCGGCCTCGTCCTCGTCGAATCCGAGTTCATATTCGGTTTCGCGGCGATCCTCGATGAACTGTGCATAGCCCACCCGCACCGACGTCTTGCCCGCCGCCCACTGATGCGACAGCTTGCCGTCGATCGAGAAATTCTCCTGGTCGATCTTGGCGACATTGGCGTTGTCGCTCAACAGACGCGGGGTTGTATCATCTTCATCATCGACGCTGACCGGCCCCGGCGTGCCGGTGGCGCTATTATATTCGAAGCTGCGCTCGGTTTCCGTCCGGTCGGTCTTTACATAAAAGCCGTTCAGCTTGAAATTGGTGTCGCCAGCGTCAATCTCATATGTGCCGTTGAAGCTGTAATCCTTGCCATCGCGGGTATCGCTCTGGTCCTCGCGATTGTCGAAATCGTCGGTGGCGTAATCGGCGTTGTTTTCCGGCGAATCGCCATAGCGCAGGCTCTTCTTCTGCTTGGGGTTGTGCCGCCCCTGCAAATTCGCGCCCAGCAGCAGTCGGCCGGGACCAACTTGACCGCCCCAGACCAGACCCAGGCTCGGCTCGATTTCCTTGTCATCATAATAAAGCCCGCCCGCGCGAACATAGCCACCGTTCAGCTCATAGCCGTCGCGCAGGTTGATGTTGAGCGTGCCTGCGACGGCATCACCAGTGCGACGCGCGGAGGAGGAGCGGACGATTTCGACGCTGGAGATCAGTTCGGCGGGGATGCGATCGAGGAAGAAGCTGCGATCGGCGCTGGCACCCGGCACGCGCTCGCCATTGATCAAAATCTGCGTGTAACCCGGCGGCAGACCGCGCAAACGCGGCGCGTCGCTTTCGATCACGTCCGACAGGAAAGTGACGGACGGCACGCGCTTGAGCGCGTCACCGGCGGTCAGCGGTTCGAAGCGCTGGAAATAGTCGGTGCCATATTTCAGCACGGGTTCGGGGGTGTCGGTGCGGTCGCGATAGCCGATCCCGGCAATGACGACGATGTCGGCGGCCTGGGTGATCGGCCCGTCCGTCCGCGCAACGTCCTCAGCGGCAGCAGGTGCCTGCGCACCGGCGGGTGCCGACATCAGTGCAAGCGAAGCACAACCCAGCATCAGCCACTTATTCGCGACCATATAGTCCCCCTGTCATTTAACAGATACATTGACGATCGGACTATCTCTTGTATCTAGCCCGTCTGAATGGGCCGCTAGGAGGCATTGGTGACTATATCGCGAAATAAATATTACAGTTCGATGATTTACTGTTTCACTTTCATTACATTGTCGGCCTGTAGCACTGTTGAAACCGAAGTCCCTGTCGCTGTTCGCATCGCCAATGCCACGCCTGCTGCCTCCGTAACTGCGCGCGGCGAAACCACGCCGGTAGGCACCACCAATGCCGATGCAGCGGACGATCCGGCGATCTGGCGCAACGCGGCGAACCCGGCCGCCAGCCTGATCGTGGGGACCGACAAGAAAGCGGGCCTCTATGTCTATGGGCTAGACGGCAAGGTGCGCGACTTTCTGGACGCGGGCCGGGTCAATAATGTCGATCTGAAGGACGGAGTGACCATCAACGGCCAGCGCGGCATCCTGGTGGCCGCCAGCGACCGCAACGCCGTCACCAGCGCGAAGATCGCCCTGTTCCGGCTCGACCCCGCCACCGCCAAGCTGACTGCGCTGGGCAAGGTCGAAGGCGGCGCGGGCGAAGCCTATGGCATCTGCATGGGGTCGGACGCCGCGGGCCTCTATGCCTTCATCGTGCTGAAGGACGGCACGATCAATCAGGTCGCGCTCGACACGTCCGGGGCGACGCCCACGGGCCGCGTCGTCCGCACCCTGAAACTGGGCACCCAGTCGGAAGGCTGCGCCGTCGATGACCGCACCAACCGCCTCTATGTCGCAGAGGAAGATGTCGGCCTCTGGCGCTTCGACGCCCGCGCGACCGGCCCAACCACGCCGGTGCAGATCGCGGCGGCGGACGGCAAAAATCTGGTCATGGATGCCGAAGGCGTCGCCATCGCCCCCATGGGCGAGAAGGACGGCTATGTCCTCGTCTCCAGCCAGGGCGACAATGCCTATGTCGCCTATCGCCTGTCCGACGACGCCTATGTCGGTCGCTTCCGCGTGGTCGATGGCACGATTGGCGGATCGGAAGAAACCGACGGCATCGACCTGATGCTGGGCGATTTCGGCCCGCAATTCCCCGGCGGCCTGTTCATCGCACAGGACGGCCACAACGCAGCCGCCGCGCAGAATTTCAAGCTGGTCGCGTGGGACGATATTATGAAGGCATTGGGGTTTTAATCAATCTTATCCCCCTCCCTTCCAGGGAGGGGTTAGGGGTGGGTGCCTCCGAAAGAGGCTCGCTACGCTCGCCACCCACCCCCAGCCCCTCCCTAAAAGGGAGGGGAGGAGATTGTGCTACTTCCCCGCAAACCAGGCCGCCAGCGGTGCCTTGAGCCGGCTCCGCGTCTCGATCCGCGTCTTGATCGCGGCGATGGAGCGATCCACCACCTTGCGCGATTCGGGCGTCAGATATTGGGTCGCATAAGCATCCAGCTTGGTCGCCATCGCCGGATCAGCCGATCCGCCGCCCAGCCGCGCCAGTGCTTGGCTCCGCGCCGACACGTCGATCAGCGCCTCATATTGCGCGCGGTGCGCCAGCACATAATCGACCGCCAGCATCGGATGCTCGGCCCCCACCTGCGCAATGATCGCCGCGCTGGTGGTCTTGCCCGGTTCGTCGGTCAGCGCCAGATCGAGCGCCTTGGCACCCAGCCCCTCATCCTTCGCCGCGCCCAGCAGCGCGAACAGGCTGCTCTTCTCCAGGTCGCTCTTCGCTCCCTTGGCCATCACCCGCAATCTGTCCCAGGTCGCCTGATCCGCGTTCTTGGCGATGATCGCCAGCCACACATTGCGCAGCGGCCCGTCGAGCGCGGCGGGATCGCTTGCCAGCGCGGCAAAGCGCCGGTTGGCCTCCGCCACCACCGCCTTGTCACCCATATCACCCAGCGTGGAGACCAGCGCTGACCGCAGCACCGGCACCTGCGGCCCCTCGCCCGCCTTGGCGTCATAGCCGATCGCGCTCAGCGCCGGAGTCAGCTTGGCCGACGCATAGGCCGCAACCTTCGCCTGCGCCGCCTTGTCGCCCTCCAGCATGGCATAGGCACTGTCGAGATAGCCCGGCACCTCCGCCAGCACGGCGGGGCTGGCCGAAACCGGCACCGCGTCGATCAGGTCCAGCGCCAGCCCGATCGGCTGATAACCGCCCAGCCCCAGCTGGAAATTATCCGCCAGCAGGCCGGTCTGGTCGATCGACGCCAGCTTGGTAAAATCCTTCGCCAGAGCCTGCACATTGGCGGCGGGATAGAGCGAGCGATAATAGCCCGTCTGCCCGGCATTGACGACATAGGCACCGCAGCCCGGCAGCACCATCTGCCCCTTGCCAGCCAAGATCAGCCGCTGCGGCGCGCCACCAATGGTCTGCGCCAACACCGGCACATTCCATTTGAGCGGTGTCTTGCCCTTCGCATCGCGGCTATATTCGCCCTGCGACAGGTTCAGCACGGTCTGCCCGCCCTGACATTGGGCGCTCTCCACCGTGACCAGCGGGATGCCCGGCTGGCTGGTAAAATCATGGGCGATGCTCACTAGCCCCTTGGCTCCGGCACCCTCGACCGCCTTCCAAAGGTCATCGGTCACGGTGTTGCCGTAGGCGTGCGCCTTCATATAGCTGCGGATGCCGTTCTTCCACACATCCTCGCCGGCAAAGCCCTCCAGCATGGTGATGACCGCTTCACCCTTCTGGTAAGTGATCGCGTCGAACGCCTGATTGACCTGATCGACGGTGGTGATCTTCTGCACCACCGCATGGGTGGTGGCGAGCGAATCGAGGCTCATCGCCGCCTCGCGCCCGTCCACGCGGGTCAGCAGCATTTCCCAGCCGGGTTGCAGCTTGTCGGTCACCTTGGTCGCCATCCAGCTGGCGAAACCCTCGTTCAGCCAGAGATCGTCCCACCAGGCCATGGTGACCAGATCGCCAAACCATTGATGCGCCATTTCATGCGCGACGGTTTCGTAAATGCGGCGCTTGGTCGCTTCGGAGGTGAAGCGCGGATCGACCAGCAGCGCGCGCTCGAAGGTGAAGATCGCGCCCCAATTTTCCATCGCGCTGAAAAACTGGCTCTGGCCCGGCCCGGCAACATTGTCGAGCTTGGGCAGCGGATAGGGGGTGCCGAAATAATCGTTGAAATAGGGCAGGATGCTGGCCGACGCATCCAGCGCCAGCGCGGCCTTGCCGCTATTGCCCTTGCCGGTGATCACGCCCACTTCGGTCGCACCCGACATTTTCGTCGCCCGTTCCAGTTCGCCAAGGCCAAAGAAGAGCAGGTAGGACGACATTTTGGGGCTGGTGCCGAACGTCACCTGGGTCTTGCCACCGCCCAGATCCTTGGTCGTCTTGACCGGCATATTGCCGACCGCCAGTTCGCCGGTCGGGATGACCGCGCTCAGATCGAACGTCGCCTTATAGCTTGGCTCGTCCCAGCTCGGCACGAAGCGGCGGGCGTCGGGTGCCTCGAACTGGGTGAACAGCGCCCGCTTCGCCTGGCCTTCACTATTGGCATAGTCGAGCGCGAACAGCCCGTTCGCCTGCGTGTTGATGATACCGGCATAGGCGATGGCGAGCTTATATTGCCCCGGTGCCAGCGGCTTGCCGAAATCCAGCGTCACCGTCTGCGCATCGGCATCCACCTTGGCGCTGCCCTTGATCGCCTTGCCCTTGGCCGGGGTCAGCATAACGTCGCCAAAGGTCAGGTCGGCAGCGTTCAGCACCAATGCGGGCATCGCCGCGCTGACCGTCACGTCGATCGTCACCTTGCCGGTGAATGTCAGCTTCGCCGCATCGGGCGTCACCTCGATCGCATAATGGCTGGGCACCGCGCCGCGCGGCAATTGGGTGGTGATACCAGCGGCAGGACCAGCTTGCGCGAAAGCAGGGGTGGCAAGGGCGATGGGCGCGGCTGCGATGAGCAGCGGCAGGATTTTGGCAAGCGACATAGGGTTTCAGACTCCGACACGTCAGGCAGGCTTGGGTCCGATCGGACCGGCACCGTGATGAACGCGGAATAACCGGTTTCGCTGCATCGGTCACGCAATGATATGGTATTACAATGTCGCTGGTCGAACCCTGTTGGCCGTTCGTCAAACAAGTGGGAGGTACACCCCCCCAACATCCGTTTGTTCACCCCCGCCCGCGATAGCCCGGCACATCCTGCGCGGGCAGCCATAAATCCTGCGGCGGCGCACCCGATTGCCAGAACACGTCGATCGGAATCCCTCCGCGCGGATACCAATAGCCGCCGATGCGCAGCCACACCGGCTTCATCTCGGTAAACAGCCGTTCGCCGATCCCCACGGTGCAATCTTCATGAAAGGCGGCGTGGTTGCGGAACGACCCCAGAAACAGTTTGAGCGACTTGGATTCGACGATCGTGTCGCCGGGCGCATAGTCGATTACCAGATGCGCGAAATCGGGCTGGCCGGTCACCGGGCAAAGCGAGGTGAATTCCGGTACGGCAAAGCGCACCAGATAAGTACGGCCAGGCCGGGGGTTGGGAACATAGTCCAGCACCGCCTCTTCCGGGCGGGTGGGCAGGGCGCTGGTCTGGCCCAGATGGAGCGGGGTCATGGCAGGATCGGTCATGCCGCTCCCCTACGCGATTGCACGGCTGGTGTCATCGGTCTCTCATTGTTCACTTGCGGTTCAGCCGCTCTTGTGCCTTGGCTCGGCCCATGGGGTATCATCGTTCGTTCCTGTTCGCCGCGCCGTTGCTGCTCGCGCTGCCTGCTCATGCCCAGCAGACGGAGGAGGCCGCGCCGGTATTCACCCTGCCGCCCTCCAGCGCGCCACAGCCCGCCAATCCCCGCCAGCAAGGCCCGGAACTGGACGTGTTCCGCGCCCCTGCGACGACTACCGCGCCTCCGCCGGTGGTAGCGCCCACGGTGACGCCAACACCGACACCCGCGCCCACCCAGTCTGCGCCACAAGCCCCGGCGCAGCGCGCTGCTCCGACGCCAGCGCCCACGCCACGCGCCACCCCGGCACAGCCCGCCCCCCGCCCGGCAGCAGAAGCGGCACGCACCACGCCCGATAATGAAAGCAGCCCGGTCCCCGCGCCGGAGACACAACCCGCACGGGAGCCTGCTCCTACCCCCACCGCTGCGGTGCCTGAGGAAGCGCCACTCTCGCCCGCGCCGACCGACGCCACCCCCTGGCCCTGGATCATCGGGGGTGCGCTCGCGCTGCTGGCGATCGTCGCAGCCCTCCTGCTGCGCCGCCGTCAAAAACCTGCCTATGACGAGGCCGAAGGTGAGATTGCGCCGCCCGCGCCGGTCCCCGTTCCAACCCCGCCCAAACCCGCGCCCACTCCGCAGCCCGCGCCGACGCCCGAACCCGCGCCCGTAGCCGCTATCCCCGACGCGCCCGGCCGCCCCTGGCTCGACATGGGGCTGGACCTGACCCAGGCGCGCTATTCGCTGATGGGGATGACGGTCGGCTATAGGCTGCTGCTCCACAATCGCGGCGACACGCCCGCGCAGGATGTGCTGATACGCGGCATCATCGGCAATGCAGGCGCGGAGCAACAGGCCTTGCTCCAGTCCTTCTTCGCCCAGCAGAGCGGCCTGCCCCTCCATGCCGCCGTATCGATCATGCCCGGCGAAACGCGCCAGTTGACCGGCGAATTGCGGCTGATGCCCGACCAGATCGTGCCGGTGACGATGGGTCAGCGCAGCCTGCTGATCCCGCTCGCCGCCTTTGACGCGGGCTATCGCTGGGGACCGGAAGAAGCCGAACCGCTGGGCCATGGCCGCACCGCCCGCGCCTTCATATTGGGGCAGGAACAGGAGCCACCCGCCGAACGACTCGCCCCCTTCCGCCTGGACCAGGGACCGCGCCAATATCGCCGCGCCGCCACCCGCGCCGCGGGTGAACTGGTCCCGTCCTGACCCCCCTTCCCTGCCTGTCCTGCGCGTTCTACAGATAGGAAAATCAGGCCAAAGGGCACCGCATGGACATTCTCGTTTCGACCGACTGGCTGGCCGCGCAACTGGGCAAGCCGGACCTGTGCATCCTGGACGCCAGCCTGTTCCTGCCCGGCACCCCGCGCGACCCGCGCGCCGAATTTGAGGCCGCCCATATCCCCGGCGCGGCCTTCATGGACTTGCCCAGCCTCAACGATCCAGACGATCCGACCCCCGGCATGATCCCGCCCGACGCGCTGATGACGCAGCGCGCCCAGGCGCTGGGCATCAACGCCGACAGCCGCATCATTATCTATGACAACAGCCCGACCCACAGCGCCGCGCGCGGCTGGTGGATGGTGCGGCTCTATGGCCTTGGCGTCTCCGCCGCGATCCTCGATGGCGGCCTGCCCAAATGGGTGGCGGAGGGCCGCGCGACGCAAAGCGGCCCTGCGACTCCCACGCCCGGCAACGCCATCGCCCGCCGCGCACCCGGTCAGGTCCGCAGCAAGGCCGAGTTGATCGCCAACCTCTCCACCAACCAAGCCCAAGTCCTCGACGCGCGCGGCGCAGGCCGTTTCACTGGCGAAGAAGCCGAACCCCGCCCCGGCATGGCGTCGGGCCATATCCCCGGATCACGCAACCTGCCCTCCTCCGCTCTGTTCAACGCGGACAACAGCATGAAGAAGGGCGACGAATTGCGTCAGCTAGTCACGGATGCCGGGATCGACCTTGATCGCCCGGTTATCACCACCTGCGGCAGCGGGGTCACCGCCGCCATCCTGCTGGCGGGCCTCGAACTGCTGGGGCAGCGCGACGTCACCCTGTATGACGGCAGCTGGTCCGAATGGGGTTTTGATCCCGCCACGCCCAAGGCGACCGGCCCGGCATGAGCGACGATGATGACCGCAAGCCGCTGACGAAGCTGGCGCAGGCGGGCCGCAAGCCCGAATGGACCGGTATGCCCGGCCAGCCCGGCGCGATTGTCAGCCCGCCGGTCTGGCGCGCCTCGACCATCCTTTATGATGACGTCGCCCATCTGCGCCGCGCGGCAGGCAGCAGCACGCATGAGCGGCTCTTCTACGGGCGCAAGGGGACGCCGACCGCCTGGAGTCTCGCCGACGCGCTCACCGAAATGGAGCCGGGCGCGGCGGGGACGATGCTATTCCCGTCGGGCGTCGCGGCGATCGCCTGCGCGCTGATGGCGGTGCTGAAGCCCGGCGACAAATTGCTGATGGTCGACAGCGCCTATGACCCTACCCGCAATTTCTGCACGCAGATGCTTGATAATTACGGTATCGAAACGATATTTTACGATCCCTGTGACATTGTCCAGCTCAGTGTCGGCTTAGCCGATGAACGGGTCCGCGCCCTCTTCCTCGAAAGCCCCGGCAGCCTGACCTTCGAGGTGCAGGACATCCCCGCCATCACCGCGCTGGCCCGCCAGCATGGCGTCGTTACCCTGGCTGACAACACATGGGCGACCCCGCTCTATTTCCCGGCCCTGTCCCACGGCGTCGATATCGCCATCCTGGCCTGCACCAAATATATCGTCGGCCATAGCGACGTCATGATGGGCAGCGTCACCGCCAACGACCATTGGTTCGCCAAAATCCGCCAGACCGCCTATCTCTTCGGCCAGATGGTCAGCCCCGACGATGCCTGGCTCGCCTCGCGCGGACTGCGGACGCTGGGCGTGCGCCTGAAGCAGCATCAGGACAGCGCCCTTGCCATCGCCCATTGGCTGAAGGACCAGCCAGAGGTCGCCCGCGTCCTCCACCCCGCTTTGCCCGATTGCCCCGGCCACGCCCTGTGGCAACGCGATTTCAGCGGATCGACCGGCCTGTTCAGCTTCACCCTCAATGGCGGCGACGAAGCGGCCCGCGCTGCCCTGATCGACGGCCTCTCCCATTTCGGTATCGGCTATAGCTGGGGCGGCTTTGAGAGCCTGGCCCTCCCGGTCGATCCCGCCCGCTACCGCAGCGCGACAGTCTGGCAGGCACATGGGCCAGCCGTCCGCCTCCATATCGGGCTGGAAGATACCGCTGACCTGATCGCCGATCTCGCCGCCGGTCTCACCCGCTTCCGCGCCGTCCGCGACGGGGGTTAGGGATGATGCCCGGCATCGACTGGTTGCTGGCCCATGTGCCGGACGACAGCGGCATCATCCATCCGCTGATCGCCCTCGCCCTTGCGCTGCTGCTCCATCTCGCTGCTGCCGGTTTCGCCCGCTTCATCGCCCCGCGCCTGCATCCCCGCACCCATGTCATGGGACCGGCCTTTACCGAGCGGCTGCGGGCGATGTTGCGCTATGCGCTGTCGGCATTGCTGATCGGCATCGCCGCTGCCTTCTGGCCCCACAATTCAGTCGGCCATCTCATCCTCGGCATCGCCCTTGGCCTCTCGGTCGCGCTCCTCGCTGTATACGCCCTGCGTACCCTTGCCATCCCGCGCTGGGCGGTACTGCCGTTGGCGCTGCTGCTGTTCCTCAGCATCGTGTCCGGCACCAGCGGCGGCCTTGCCCCGGTCGGCGCGATGCTCGACACGGTGGGCATTAGCCTGGGCAAGCGGCGCGTCACCCTGCTTGGCCTGCTGTCGATCGCCGCCACCTGCGTCGCCCTCTTCGCCCTCGTCCGCCTCGCCAACCGGCTGATCGGCCGGTCGATCGACCATACCGACGGCTTTGACCCGACCCAGAAGCTGCTGGCGCAAAAGCTCGCCGCCATCGCCGTCATCGTCGCCGCCTTCTTCATCGGCGTCGATCTGCTGGGCATCGACCTGACCGCCTTCGCCGTCTTTTCCGGCGCGCTAGGTCTGGCCGTCGGTTTCGGCCTGCAAAAGACCTTCGGCAATTTGATCGCCGGGATCATCCTGTTGATGGACCGCTCGATCAAACCCGGCGACGTCATCGTCGTGGGCGACAGTTTCGGCTGGGTGAACAAGATCGGCGTCCGCGCCGTTAGCGTCATCACCCGTGACGGCAAGGAACATCTGATCCCCAACGAAAACCTCATGACGCAGGAGGTGGAGAACTGGTCCTATTCCGACCGCAACGTCCGCGTCCGCATCCCCGTGGGGGTCGGCTATGATTGCGACCTGACGCTTGCGCAGAGCCTGATGCGGCAAGCCGCGCTTGACTGCCAGCGCGTGCTGCGCGAACCCGAACCCAATGTCTGGCTGATCGGCTTTGGCGACAGCCGCGTGGATCATGAGATTTTGGTGTGGATCAGCGACCCGGAGGGCGGCGTCAGCAATGTGAAGTCCGACGTCCTCAACCGGCTGTGGCATTTGTTCAGGGACAACGGCATCATCATCCCCTATCCCCAGCGAGTGATCCACGCCGCGACCGCGCCCATGCCATCGCCCGCCCCCGACCTTTCGGCCACCCCGTAGCTTTACGGGTCGCGCCGTCGCCGCTGCCCGCCTATATGGATGCCATGTCGATCCTGCTGCCTGCCCTAGTCTTTATCGCCACCGTCGCTGCGATGGAGGGCTTTGCCTATGTCATGCACCGCTGGGTGATGCACGGGCCGGGCTGGTTTCTGCACGCCAGTCACCACCGTCCGCGCTTGGGGTTTTGGGAAGCCAACGACCTCTACTTCGTGATCTTCGCTTTGCCCTCGATCATCCTGCTGCTGGGCGGCGTGCAATGGGGCTGGGGCAATCTGGCCACCGCCTGCGGCGCGGGGATTGCTGCCTATGGCGCGATTTACCTGGGCTTCCACGACATCATCGTCCACCAGCGGGTGAAGAACCGCTACGTCGCCCGCTCCCGCTATATGAAGCGCATCGTCCAGGCGCACCGGCTGCACCATGTGGTCGAAACCAAGGAAGGCACGGTCAGCTTCGGCTTCCTCGTCGCCCCGCGCCCGGAAGATCTGAAACGCGAACTCGCCCGCCGCAACCGGGCGGGTGTGCGGGCGGCGAGTGGGGCAACGACAGGCGGCTAACAAAACATCCGTTCGTTTCGAGCGTAGTCGAGAAACGCTGCGCTGTGTCCGCGTTTCTCGACTACGCTCGAAACGAACGGTGTGCAGGCAAATTCTACTCCACCGCATCCGGCAGCGCCCGCAGCGCCTCCGCCGACGCCGGATCGCGCACCAGTGCATCGACCGGTGCCAGTTCCTCCAGTTCCTTGCCACCCGTCTCGATATTGAGGTCGCGCAGCTTGCGTCCGGTCACCAGCACCCGGCTCTCAAAGCTGCCGACAAAGGCGTTATAGTCACCGACCGCCCCATGCAGCCGGTTGCCCAGTTTTTTGAGCGATCCCGCCGCCGCCGCCAGCCGCTCATACAGCTCCTTGCCCAGTTGCCCGACCTGCCGCGCCTGATCCTGCAACTTGGCCTGCCGCCAATATCCCGCCAGCGTGCGCGCCAGCGGCAGGAAGGTCGCGGGACCGCAAATGATGACCCGGTTCTTGGCCGCCCGTTCCCACAGGTCCATGTCCGCTTCCAGCGCGGCGGTGACGAAATTGTCGCCCGGCACATACATGATGACGAAATCGGGCGCCTTGTCGAACTGCTCCCAATAGGCCTTGCGCCCCAGCGCGTCGGCATGGGTGCGCATCGCGCGGGCATGGTCGGCCATATGCGCGTCGCGGATTGCCGGATCGACCTGATCGACGGCATTGAGATAGGCGACCAGCGAGCATTTGACGTCCACGACCATCTGCTGGTCGCCAGGCAGGCGGATGATGAAGTCGGGCCTGAGACGGCCATCTTCGACCGTGACCGACACTTCCTCGCTGAAATCGACGAAAGGGGACAGCCCGGCCGTCTCGATCAGATTCTTGAACTGCTGCTCACCCCAGCGGCCGCGCGTCTTGGGCGCAGCGCGCAGCGCGTTGACCAGCTTGGCGGTTTCGTCGCGGACCTGCCCCTGCCCCAGCTGGACCTGGTTCACCGCCTCGCGCAGTTCGGCATAGCTGCCGACGCGGTCTTTCTCGACCCGCTGCAACCCTTCCTCATAGCGTTTGAGCGTGGTTTCCACCGGCGACAACAATGTCTTGAGCTGCGCCTCGCTCTTCTCATTCGCCTGGGCAAAACGCTGGTCCGCACGGTCGAGGAAAGTCTTTTGCGCTTCCCCCAGCAGCTTGCCGCCAATCTCGCTGAACTGGGCCGACAATTGCTCCTTGGCATCGCGCAGCGCCACGATCTGCGCCTCGAACGCTTCCGCGCGCGCCTGCGTATCGGACTGGAGCGCCGCCAGTTCGCGCAACGCCGCCTCGCGTTCGGCTTGCACCGCGTCGAGCCGCTGGGTCAGGGCAGCCTGCGCCGTCTCCAACCGTAGCGCCGCCGCTGCCGCTTGCGCGACCCGCTCCTTCTCCACTGCCAGCTCACTGATCGCAGCGTTGCGCTGGCTGGTCGTCAGGTCCAACCGACCCACAAGGTCCGTCTTTTCCGCCATCAACGGCCCAAGCGCCTTGCCCCGCAACAGCCAGCCGACACCGAGTCCCACCAGCAGCGCAACGACAATCAACAGGATCGGCAGGATTTCCATGAACAGCCCTTCTGGAACGAAAAGGGAACTTAGCGCCCTTCGCCACCCGCCGCAACCGCCCGTTGGCGAAACGCGGCCAGCCGCGCTACCGCTTCATCCAGCACTTCGTCCGCCTTGGAAAAGCACAGCCGGACCAGATGGGTGACGGGTTCGTCGGGATAGAAAGCGGAGATCGGGATCGCCGCCACCCCGGCCTCATGTACGATGCGTTCACAAAAGGCGACGTCATCCATGGCGATGCCACTGGCGGGCAGATCGACGCAGACAAACCATGTCGCCTGGCTGGGCAGCAGGACGAATCCTGCATCGGTCAATCCCGTCACCAGCCGGTCGCGCGACGCCTGATAGTCCGCCCGCATCGCGTCAAACCATAAGGCCGGCTTGGCCAGCCCCTTGGCGACCGCCCATTGCAGGTTGGGCGGGGTTGTGAAGGTCAAAAACTGGTGCGCCCGCGCCAGCAACGTCGCAATCGGCGGGGCGGCGCACATCCAGCCGACCTTCCAGCCAGTGAGCGAGAATATCTTGCCCGCCGACCCAATCTTCACCGTCCGCTCACGCATCCCCGGTTGTGCCATCAGCGGATGATGGCGCACGCCATCATAGGTCAGATGCTCCCACACCTCGTCACAAATGGCGATCAGATCGCGATCGACGCAGAAACGCGCCAGCAGCGCTAGCTCGCCCTCACGCAGGACGATGCCAGTGGGATTGACCGGGTTGTTCATGAGCAGGAAGCGGGTGCGTGGCGACGCCGCCGCCTCCAGCGCCGTTTGCGTAATCCGCCATTCCGGCGGGGTCAGCCGCACGACCTTCGCCACGCCGCCCGCCCGCTCGATCAGCGGCAGATAGGCGTCGTAGAGCGGAGCCAGCAACAGCACTTCATCGCCCGGCTGCACCAGCGCCAGCAAGGTCGCGGCAATCGCCTCGGTCGCGCCGGATGTGACGATCACCTCCTGCGCGGTCAACGCCAGCCCCTGATGCGCCGCATAATGGCCCGCTACCGCCGCGCGCAATTCCGGCAGGCCGGCCATCGGCGGATATTGGTTGGAGCGGCTCAGCAGCGCATCGGCCGCCACGTTCAAAATGTCCGCTGGGCCCGGCGCATCGGGAAAACCCTGCCCCAGATTGATCGCCCCGGTCTCACGCGCCAGCGCCGACATATGTTCGAAAATGGTGGTCGGCATGTCCCGATAGACGGGGTGGCCGAGATCGGCGCTGATCATGTCAGCCTCCACCGCTGCAGCGACTTATTCCCACTCAATGGTTCCCGGCGGCTTGGACGTATAGTCATAGACGACGCGGTTGATGCCCTTCACCTCATTGATGATCCGGGTCGCGACGCGGCTCAGGAAAGCGGCATCAAACGGGTAGATGTCCGCGGTCATGCCATCGGTCGACGTAACTGCGCGCAACGCGCAGACGCTGTCATAGGTGCGCAGATCGCCCATGACGCCCACGGTGCGGACGGGGAGCAGCACGGCAAAGGCCTGCCAGATCGCGTCGTAAAGGCCCGCGTTGCGGATTTCCTCCAGATAAACCGCATCGGCCTTGCGCAAGATATCGCACCGCTCCTTGGTCACTTCGCCGGGGATGCGAATGGCAAGGCCCGGACCTGGGAAGGGATGACGACCCACGAAAATCTCCGGCAGGCCCAGTTCCCGGCCCAGCACGCGCACTTCATCCTTGAACAGTTCGCGTAAGGGCTCGACCAGCTTCATGTTCATGCGTTCGGGCAGCCCACCGACATTGTGGTGCGACTTGATCGTCACGCTGGGGCCGCCGGTGAAGCTGACGCTCTCGATCACATCGGGATAGAGCGTCCCTTGCGCCAGGAAATCGGCACCACCGATCTTCGCGGCTTCCTCTTCGAACACGGCGATGAATTCGCCGCCGATGAACTTCCGCTTCCTTTCCGGGTCGGTCAGGCCCGCAAGGCCGCCCAGAAAGCGATCCTCGGCGTTCACATGGACAAGCTTGATGCCATAATGTTCACGGAACAGGGTGACGACCTGTTCGGCCTCGCCCAACCGCATCAGGCCATGGTCGACGAACACGCAGGTGAGCTGGTCGCCGATCGCCTCATGGATCAGCACGGCCGCAACCGCGCTGTCGACCCCGCCCGACAGGCCGCAAATCACCCGGCCGGAACCAACCTGGGCGCGGATTTCAGCGATCTTGGTCGCCCGAAACTCCGCCATGGTCCAGTCGCCCGCCAGCCCACACACATGGCGGACGAAATTGGCGAGCAGCTTGCCGCCATCGGGGGTGTGGACGACTTCAGGGTGGAACTGGGTCGCGTAGAAGCGCCTGGCTTCATTGGCGGTGACGGCAAAGGGCGCGCCCTCGCTAATGGCGACGACCTCGAACCCGTCGGCCAGCTGGGTCACCTTGTCGCCATGGCTCATCCACACCTGATGCTTTTCACCCGGCGCCCACAGGCCGTCGAACAGCGCGCAGGGCTTCTTCACCTCAATGAAGGCGCGGCCAAATTCGCCGCTCTCGCCGCCTTCGACATTGCCGCCCAGCTGCTGCATCATCGTCTGCTGACCGTAACAGATACCCAGCACCGGCACGCCTGCGTCGAAAATGGCCTGTGGCGCGCGCGGGGAGTCTTCCCACATGACCGAGGATGGCCCGCCCGACAGGATCACGCCCTTGGGCTGCATCCGGGCAAAGGCTTGTTCCGCGCTGTTGAACGGGGCGATTTCGGAATAGACCCCCGCTTCGCGCACGCGCCGGGCGATGAGCTGGGTCACCTGGCTGCCGAAGTCCACGATAAGGATGGAATCCTGAAGGGGCAGCGTCATCGAATCGCCTTTATGTCGAGCGGTGGAAGGGATTCGCGCCCGGTTAGTCGCCCGGCCCCGATATGTCCAGTTTTCGCGACCTAGGCCGCGTCGTCTTCCAGCCCGCGGCCCGCGGCCCATCCCAGCAGCGCCGCACTGCCCAGAACGACCGCCGCGATCAGGAAGGCGCTGCCGATGTAGGGCAGCATCGGATTGCCGCCGACCGACAGCGCATAGACGCCGCCAAATAAGAGCGGCGATACGATGCCCGCGATGCTGCCGACGCTGTTATTCGCGCCCTGCAACTGGCCTTGTTCGGATTCGGACACGCGCCGGGTCATCAGCGACTGGATCGTTGGCATCGCCAGCCCCCACAGCGCATTGGGCAGCATCGCGGCGACGAACAGCCACCCGGTCGGTGCCAGCCCCATGCAGGCGATGCCGACCGCACCGAAGGCCAGCCCCGTCACCATCGTCGCCCGGTCGCCCAGCCGCTTGACCACTGGTCCCACCAGCAAGCCCTGCACGCCCATATCGAGCAACCCGACCATGGCGAGCAGGCTGCCGACCTGCCACGCCCCCCAGCCATAACGATCCCCGGCGTAGAGGACGAACACGGCAGAGAAGAGATGATGGGCAAAATAGAGCAGGAAATTGACGATTGCCAGGCTCGACAGCTCCGGGTGGGAGCGTAGCAGGGTGAGCGCGCCGAACGGATTGGCGCGGCCCCAGGAGAAGGCCATCCGCTTTTCGCGCGGCAACGATTCGGGCAGGACGATCACACCATAGAGGAACGCCAGTCCCGACAGCCCCGCCGCCGCCCAGAAGGGCGCGCGCAACGAAATCTCGCCCAGTATGCCGCCGAGCAGCGGCCCGGCGACAAAGCCGCCGCTGAACGCTGCGCCGATCAGGCCATAACCGCGCGCGCGGTCTTCGGGTTGGGTGATGTCGGCCATATAGGCAAAGACAGAGGTGAAACTGGACGAGGTGACACCGGCCAATATCCGCCCCAGCGCCAGCCACCATAGATTGGGTGCGAGTGCCATCAGCACATAGTCGAGCGCCAGGCCACATACCGACACGAGGATGACGGGCCGCCGCCCGAACCGGTCGGAGAGTGACCCGATGATCGGCGAACAGATGAACTGCATCCCCGCCCACAGCGCCACGAACACGCCATTCCACAGGCCCGCCGCGCTGCTGGAGCCGGACAGCGATTCGATGAGTTGCGGCAGCACCGGGATGATGATCCCCATCGACATGACGTCGAGCAGCGCCGTCACCAGAATGAAGGCAATGGCCGCGTTGCGGCGGGGGAGGAGCGTGGCGGGCATGGGACACCGCCTAGAGCGGTTGAGCGGTCATGCCAAGCGACCGGCGCGCGGCAACGGTCCCAACCAGAGGCTCCACGCCAGCAACAGCACGCACCAGCCGCAAGCGACCCATAATGCGCCAAGATCCATCCGTCCAAATAGCAAAGCGCCAGCCACGGCCCCCGCGACAAGGCCCAGCCAAAGCAATAAATGGGGTAGCCAGCCAAGAGCCGGGCCACCGGCCACGGCGCTGGCCAGTGCCTGCCCCAGCTTCACCAGCGCACCGGTCATATAGGTGACGCCGATGCTCACCTCGCCATCGCGCTGGAACACATTGTTCACCGCGCCCATCGCCGCCGCCATCAGCAGGGTCAAGCCGTCGCCAGCCGATCCGGCAAGCGATGCCGCCATGGTCAACAGCGCCAGCACCAGTCCCAGCACGGCCTGCTTGCGCCATCGCCCGGCGGCCCGCGCCAGCAACGCACCGGCAAATACCCCGCCGACAAATGCCCCGATCAGCCCGATCGCCGCCCATGCCAGCGTCGGCTCGGTCGCGATGCCGACTGCCATCCGGGTCGAATTGCCGCTCATGAAGGACACGAACAACCCGCCCAGCTTGAGCAACCCCAAGGCATCGACCATCCCCGCCAGCGCCGCCAGGCCAAAGGCCAGGACATGGCGCGACGGAGGATGGCGATGCATCGCTGCGGCCTATTGCATCACGACATCGCGACTCAGATAGACCTGCGCCACGCGGCCATCCTTGATCGAGCAGGTGAAGCGGCGGGTGGTGCCGGTGGGGGCGCGATAACTGGCGCGGGATTCAACCTCGCCGTCGATATTATAGCCGTCCTGCGCGGCGCGCGGTTCATCCATGCGCCGCACCTCTGCATAGCCGCCATTCTGGCCCTGCGCCTCATCACGCGCGGCGACCGCGCAGGCATCGGTCATCTGGTCCTGAGCGCCATTGGCCGAGGCAATATCGGAAAAATCATCGTCGCGCCTGACATCCGCGCCATAGTCAGTGTCGTTGGCGGGCGGGGGTGCGGCATCGTCGCTATTGCGCGCAGCCTTCTTGTCCTTCGACATGGAGGAGGCGACGATCGCCACCGCACCGATCAAAGCGGCAACGCCGACGGCATCGCCGAAACCAAAGCCATTGCCGCGATCACGATGGTGATGACCCCAGCCCCGATCATGGCCCCGATCATAGCGCGGACGCGCCTGCGCCGGAGCGATGCTGCCCACCAGCAGAGCCAGCCCCACCAGCGATCCTGTCATCCAGCGCGTCTTGCCCATATGTCTATCTCCTGCGGTCAAACGGTCTCTATCCGCGTCCGGCTGTCGCGCGGCTGAACGATTATCGCGGATCGGTGCTGATCTTCAACCCCGTAAAGGACGCCAGAAAGGCATAGCTGTCGGCATATTCGTCGATCAGCTTGTCGATCGGCTTGCCTGCACCATGGCCCGCGCGGGTTTCGACACGCAGCAACCTGGGTCGGCTGCCCACGTCCGCAGCCTGCAGGGCAGCGGCATATTTGAAACTGTGGGCGGGAACCACCCGGTCGTCGGTATCGGCGGTGGTGACCAGGATCGCGGGATAATCGTTGCCCGACAGGATGTTGTGATAGGGCGAATAGCCGTAAAGCAGCGGAAAATCCTCCGCCCGGCCCGGCGATCCATAATCATCGACCCAGTAGCGCCCGGCGGTGAAACGATCAAAGCGCAGCATGTCCATCACGCCCACGGCAGGCAGGGCAGCGGCGAATAGGTCGGGTCGCTGGTTGACCACTGTGCCGACGAGCAGGCCACCATTGGAGCGGCCCTCGATCGCCAGCCCGTCGGGCGTGGTATAGCCGTTGGCCTTGAGATATTCGGCCGCGGCGATGAAATCGTCGAACACATTTTGCTTGTTTGGGCCACGTCCGGCCTCATGCCATGCTTTGCCGAATTCGCCGCCACCGCGCAGATTGGCGATGGCATAGACCCCGCCCTGCTCCAGCCAGGCCAGCCGTGTCGCCGAATAGCCCGGCGTCAGGCTGATGTTGAAGCCGCCATAGCCGTAAAGGATGGTCGGCGCCGCGATCGCCCTGTCGGCCAGCGCCTTCTTGCGGATCACCGTCATCGGCACACGGGTGCCATCCTTGGACACATAGCTGATCTGCTCCACCCCGAAATCATCGGGGTTGAAGGGCAGGTCGGGCTGCGCGAACAGGTGGCTTTGCAGGGTGGATGTATCGAAGCGGTAGATGCTGGACGGGGTGGTGAAGCCCGAAAAGCTGAAAAATGTCTCCGGGTCGCCATCGCGCCCGCCAAAGCCAGCTGCCGTCCCCATGCCGGGCAAGGGTACATCGCCTACCTTGCGCCCGTCCAGTTCGACCAGTTCGGCAATGGTTTCGGCCTGCGTCATATAGGCCAGGATCAGCCGGTTGCCGACCAGCGACCCGCCCGCCAGTGCATCGGCGCGCTCGGCGACCACCAGTTGCGGCTTGCGCCTTGGCTGCGCCGCGTCGAGCGTCACCACACGCAATCGGGGCGCATGATCGTCTGTGATGAAAAAGAGGGTCGATCCCCGGCTGCCGATCAGCCGCCAGTCCTGCACTGGCCCCTTGACCAGCCGGCGTGGCTTTACTGGCCCGCCGTCCAGCGCCGCGACATGGACTTCGCGGCGCGGATCGATCCCCTCGAAGGAACTGATCACCAGCCAGCGTCCGTCATTGGTGACCTGCGCGGTATGGCTCAGCTTCGGGCGGTCGGGCGTGGCGTAGATCAGCTGATCCTGTGCCTGCGCGGTGCCAACGCGATGATAGAATAGCTGCTGATCCTCATTGGCGGACCGGAAAGCCGTGTCTCCCTGCGGCGCGGGGTAGCGGGAATAGAAGAAGCCCTCGCCGCGCCCGTCCCAGGCAAGGGTCGAAAATTTGACCCAGTCGATGCGGTCGTCCAGCACTTTGCCCGTGTCCACCTCCAGCAGCCGCAGCGTCCGCCAGTCGCTCCCGGCCTCTTGCACTGCGAAGGCCAGCGTGCGTCCGTCCGGCGAAGGTGTCCATTCGGCCAGCGCACTTGCCCCGTCCTTCGCCCAGTCATTGGGGTCGATCAGCAAACGCTGAGGTCCCTCCAGCCCTTCCCGCACATAGAGCGGGGTCTGGTTCTGGAGGCCCTTATTATAGCCGTAGAAATAGCGCCCGCCCGCCTTGCGCGGGACAGTGTAGCGGCCATGCGAGAGGAGCGCCTGCATTCGCTTCTTGAGCGCCGCGCGGCCAGGCAATCCGTCAATATAGCGGCGGGTCAGCGCATTTTCCTCAGCAACCCATTCCCGCACCGCGGGGTCTGCGCGCAGGTCATTTTCCAGCCAGCGATAGGGATCGGCGACCTTCACGCCGAAATGATCCTCGACCAGATCAAGGCGCTTCGCGACCGGATAGCGCAAGCCCTGTCCGGCCGCGTCGATGACAGCCGCCTCCGGCCCGGCAAGAACCGGGCTGGCCGCCAGCAGCAGCGGCAGCAGGAACAAGCGAGCCGTGACGCGCATCCTCTTTCCGTCTCTTTTTATCAAACAAAACAGGCCGTGGCTCCTAAAGAGCCACGGCCTGTCGGTAAAGCATCCAGTCCCCTTCAGGAGGACCGCACCAATCAGGCGGCTTCGTATTCATCCTCGTCGGCGGTCTGCACCGGGCCGCTGTCCTGACCCTTGGCGCTGACGTCACGGTCGACCAGTTCGATGATAGCGATCGGCGCGGCGTCCGACGCGCGGATGCCGGCCTTGATCACGCGGGTATAGCCGCCGTTGCGATCCTTGTAGCGCTCGGCCAGAACTTCAAACAGCTTGGCCAGCTGCGCATCGTCTTTCAGGCGGGCGTCGGCCAGGCGACGGTTGGACAGGCCACCCTTCTTCGCCAGCGTGATCAGCTTTTCCACATAGGGACGCAGTTCCTTCGCCTTGGGCGTGGTGGTCAGGATCTGCTCATGCTTGATCAGCGAGGCGGCGAGGTTGCGCAGCAGGGCGACGCGGTGGCCGGTGGCGCGCTGAAGACGACGTTGACCCATTCTATGACGCATATTTCATTCCTTCGTTCGTTAAGGGCCCGTTTCAGGTAGCCCAGACCAGGCGGTGACGTGGCCGCCATTTGTTCGTCATCCCCGCGAAGGCGGGAACCCATCTCCGAACCCATCCCCAAGCGCAAGGCCGGGAGATGGGTCCCCGCCTTCGCGGGGATGACGGAGCTTTTTATCCGAGCAGCTCTTGTTCGAGCTTCTTGGCCATTTCCTCGATATTCTCAGGCGGCCAGCCGGGGATGTCCATGCCCAGGCGCAGGCCCATGGACGACAGCACTTCCTTGATTTCGTTCAGCGACTTGCGGCCGAAATTGGGGGTACGCAGCATCTCGGCTTCGGTCTTTTGGACCAGATCGCCGATATAGATGATGTTGTCGTTCTTGAGGCAGTTGGCGCTGCGGACCGACAGTTCCAGCTCGTCCACCTTCTTGAGAAGGTAGCGGTTGATCTGGTTGGTGTCGCTTTCGCCTTCCGAAGCCGATGCGACCGCATGGCCGCCCTGCGACGGTGCGGCGGTAGGCAGCGCGTCCTCGAAATGGACGAACAGCTGGAGCTGGTCCTGCAGGATGCGCGCGGCAAAAGCGACCGCGTCCTCCGGCGTGACGGTGCCGTCGGTCTCGACGGTCAGCGACAGCTTGTCATAGTCCAGTTCCTGGCCAACGCGCGTGTTGTCCACCTTGTAGGCGACCTGACGAACCGGCGAGTAGAGCGCGTCGATCGGAATGAGGCCGATGGGCGCGTCTGCGGGACGGTTGGCGACAGCGGGGACATAGCCCTTGCCGACATCCGCGGTCAGTTCCATGTTCAGCGTTGCGCCCTGGTCGAGGTGACAGATCACCAGGTCCGGGTTCATCACTTCAATGTCGCCGACAACGCTGATGTCGCCAGCCTTGACCACGGCCGGGCCGGTGGCCGACAGCTGGAGCCGCTTGGGACCATCGCCTTCCATCCGCAGCGCGACCTGCTTGATGTTGAGGACGATGTCGGTGACATCTTCACGCACGCCGGCGAGCGACGAGAATTCATGCAGGACGTTCTCGATCTTGATCGAGGTGACCGCCGCGCCCTGAAGCGAGGAAAGAAGAACCCGGCGCAGCGCGTTGCCAAGCGTCAGGCCGAAGCCGCGCTCTAGTGGCTCGGCGACGAAGGTCGCCTTGCGCTTGCCGTCGCTGGTTGGCTTGATTTCCAGCGCGTTGGGCTTCTTCAATTCCTGCCAGTTCTTCATGTTGACAGTCATGTAATTCCCCTGGGGATGTGGCCGAAACGCTTATGATCCTGGACCCGACAGGACGTTGCGGCCGATGCAGACGGGTAACGGGCGGCGCGTCCGCCGCCCGCCATATCGCTCAGCCGAATTTAGACGCGGCGGCGCTTGGACGGACGCACGCCGTTATGCGGGATCGGCGTCACGTCGCGGATGGAGGTGATGTGGAAACCCACGGCCTGCAAGGCGCGCAGGGCCGATTCACGACCCGAACCCGGACCCTTGACTTCGACTTCCAGGGTACGGACGCCATGTTCGGCGGCCTTGCGGCCGGCATCTTCCGCGCACACCTGAGCGGCGTACGGGGTCGACTTGCGGCTGCCCTTGAAGCCCATCATGCCAGCCGAGGACCAGGAAATCGCGTTGCCCTGGGCGTCGGTGATGGTCACCATGGTGTTGTTGAAGCTGGCGTTGACGTGTGCCACGCCCGCCGAGATGTTCTTGCGCTCACGGCGCTTAATGCGCTGGGGTTCGCGTGCCATTTTGCTCTATCCTACTCGAAATGCTGATAAAAGAAGCCGGGAGGGCGAGACTGGAAAGCCCGCCCTCAGACCCTTACTTCTTCTTGCCTGCGATCGCCTTGGCCTTGCCCTTGCGGGTGCGGGCGTTGGTGTGCGTACGCTGGCCACGAACCGGCAGACCCTTACGATGACGCAGGCCGCGATAGCAGGCCAGGTCCATCAGGCGCTTGATGTTCATCGCGGTGTTGCGGCGAAGATCACCCTCGACGGTCAGGTCGGCGTCGATCGTTTCACGGATCTGCAGCACTTCGGCGTCCGACAGGTCCTGCACGCGGCGGCTGTGGTCGATACCCAGCTTCGTGGCGATGTCGACGGCGGTCTTGCGGCCGATGCCGTGAATGTAGGTGAGCGCGATGATTACGCGCTTGTTGGTCGGGATGTTAACACCCGCAATACGTGCCATGGTCAATAAATCTCCTGCTCCACGGGGCGATTGGCGTCACCCCATCTCAAAGCGTCAGGGTTGAGCAATCCTTGGCGTGGATGCGCAACCGATGTATACCCCCGGACGCAAAAAAGACGGCCAGTGCGCGAAGCACTGCCGCTCACCAGCGTGTCGGGATGTCCGCGCCCTAGCGATTCGGGTGCGTGGTGTCAATATCGGCAGCGGCAAGCCTTGAAGCAGCCCAGCCTGACCTCGCCCCTTCTCCGCTCATCCTTTTCCGGTTGAGCCGCCCGCGTCGTGCAGGCATGGGTGGGCGATGCGCTTTACCACAAACCTTGCCCTCGCCGCGCCCTTCCTCATCCTGCTTGGTTCCTGCGTCGGACCTGCGCCGCGCCAAGTCAATCCAGCGCCAACCCCCGCGCCCCGGCCAACCCCGACTCCCGCGCCGACCCAACCTGCCACGTCCGCTGCGCCGCAGGCCAGCGAATGGCAGTATCGCGCGACTGCGCCGGGCGACTGGCGCTGGCAATCCGACGCAGCCATGTCGATCGCCCGGTTCGGTCCGACCCCTGCCGACACCCGCCTGACTATCCGCTGTGATCGGGCTTCACGCCGGATCAGCATCATGCGCACCGGCGCGGGTCAGGGGACGATGACGATACGGACCAGCTATGGCGCGACCAGCTGGCCCGCAACCGCATCGATTGCACCGACGCCGCAAACCATCGCCGTCCGCGCCGCTGCCGACACGGCGCTGGATCAAATCGCCTACAGCCGGGGTAAATTCGCGGTCGAGGTGGTCGGGCTGGAACCGCTGATCGTCCCCGCTTGGCCGGAAGTATCGCGCGTGATCGAAGATTGTCGCGGATAGCGACATTGGCCGAACTTGCGGACGCGAAAGTATGATTCGAAAAAAGAATAATACAAGTCTTGATCATGCAGCCCGTCTGATTCACATTCCATCCCGTGGCCGCACGAAGCGCAGTCGAAGTCGGCCATAACGGGCTTCAACATAGCGAAAGGAGGTGATCCGATGTCTCATGGTTCAGCAATGGGGTCGGTCAAGTCCATTCGGGGAACGCGCCGCTGAGCGACGCCACGCCGTCGATCTTCCTCCACATCGCGAGATAAAGCGCGCCGACATACAGGCCGTCTCCCCGTGGAGAAGATAGCGCGACCTTAGTTTCCCACTAAGCGTTTCCCCTGGGCGGCACTTCCGGCCGCTGACCATGCACATGATGGGCCGTCGGGCTTTGACCCGGCGGCCCCTCTCATTTGCGTTTCTCCTCCATCGAGGCTGTTTTGCGAAAATGACTTGATTGACTTTATATATCCATTTATCTGGATATATGGAAAATGAATCCGCCATCGCTGCTCTGGCCGCCCTTGCCCAGTCCACACGGCTCGACAGTTTTCGACTGCTCGTGCGTCATGAACCCGATGGCCTGCCCGCGGGCGAGATCGCCCGGCTGGTCGGGGTGCCGCAAAATACCATGTCGTCCCATCTGGCCATCCTGTCCCGTGCAGGTCTTGTGCGGTCGGAGCGGCATAGCCGGTCGGTCCATTACCGCGCAGACCTGGACGCGCTGGGAGCGCTGACCCTGTTCCTGCTCAAAGATTGCTGCGGGGGCAACGCCACCCTGTGCGCCCCGATCGTTGCTGAACTCTCCCCCTGCTGCTGACCCAAAGGAAACCCCCTTGGCCACCGACATCATCATCTATCATAACCCCGCCTGCGGCACGTCGCGCAACACGCTGGCGATGATCCGCCATGCCGGGATCGAGCCGCATGTCGTCGAGTATCTCCAGACCCCACCGTCGCGGGCCTTGCTGGAACAGCTCATCGCCCGCGCTGGGATCACGCCGCGCGCTTTGCTGCGGGAGAAGGGAACCCCCTTTGCCGATCTGGGCCTGGCCGACGAGAGCCTGTCCGACGCGGCGCTGATCGACGCGATGATGGCGCACCCGATATTGATCAACCGCCCGCTGGTCGTGTCGCCCAAGGGCGTGCGGCTGTGCCGTCCGTCCGAAGCGGTGCTGGACCTGCTGCCCCATCCGCTACCCACGCCCTTCGTCAAGGAAGATGGCGACGTGGTGGGGGCGGCCTGATGTCGCTGTTTGAACGCTATCTCAGCCTCTGGGTCGCGCTGTGCATCGTCGTGGGGATCGGGCTGGGGCAGCTGTTTCCGTCCGCCTTCGCGCTGATCGCGGGGGCGGAGGTCGCCCGCGTCAACCTGCCCGTCGCGGCGCTGATCTGGCTGATGATCATACCGATGCTGCTAAGGATCGACTTTGCCGCGCTGGGCAGCGTGCGGCGGCACTGGCGCGGCGTGGGGGTGACGCTGTTCATCAACTGGGCGATCAAGCCTTTCTCCATGGCGTTGCTCGGCACTGTCTTCATCGGCTATCTCTTCGCGCCATTCCTGCCTGCCGGGCAGGGGCCGTCCTATATTGCGGGGCTGATCCTGCTGGCCGCTGCGCCCTGCACCGCGATGGTGTTTGTCTGGTCCAACCTGCTGGATGGCGATCCCGGCTATACGCTGAGCCAGGTGGCGCTCAACGACCTGATCATGGTCTTTGCCTTCGCGCCGATCGTCGGGCTGCTGCTGGGGGTCGCGTCGATCAGCGTGCCGTGGGATACGTTGCTGCTGTCGGTCGGTCTCTATATCGTCGTTCCCGTTATTGTTGCGCAGGGATTGCGCCGGGCGCGGTTGCGGGCGGGCGGACAGGCGGCGCTCGATCGGCTGCTCGCCGCGCTGGGTCCGGTTAGCCTTGTCAGCCTGCTTGCCACGCTGGTGCTGCTGTTTGCCTTTCAGGGCGAACAGATCGTCGCCCAGCCGCTGGTCATCGCGCTGATTGCCGTGCCGATCCTGTTGCAGGTCTATCTGAACGCGGGCCTTGCCTATTGGCTGAGCCGCCGCTTGCGGGTCGCCTGGTGCGTTGCGGGACCGGCCGCACTGATCGGCGCGTCCAATTTTTTCGAACTGGCAGTGGCCGCCGCAATCAGCCTGTTCGGGCTGCACTCCGGCGCGGCCCTCGCCACCGTGGTCGGCGTGCTGGTTGAGGTGCCGGTCATGCTCTCCATCGTCGCCCTCGTGAAGCGATCGCGCGGCTGGTATGAGCGGGGCACGGCGGCGTAGGCGCTACCGCTCAGCCCCCTTCGCCTTGCCCCAGGCGCGCGCGGCGGTGTAGCCCAGATAGCCGGTACCAAACAGCGCATAGAGCGGTTCGGGCAGGGCGTTGAGATAGTCGCGCATCCCTGCCGTGATCGCCGCCGCAATGTCGGGCCGCCACCCCGCGATCAGCCCCATCGGCAGCGACCAGAGCAGCAGCGCATAGATGACGTAGAGAAAGGCGGGCCGCGCGCGACTGGCCCAGGGATCGTTGGTTGGGGTGTCGGTTGTCATGGGTTTCACATCCTGAATGAATGGGCGCTTCTGGCGACGTTCACACCATCCCTGCGTGACAAGTTTCCAATTGCGTTCACGGTCATTTAACCGATCCGGTTGGCAAGCCAGCCGTATAGGAAGGCCTCGTTGGCCGGACGGCTTTCGGCCAGCGCGATATAGCGTTCGCCCTGCATCGCCTCGATCGCCTTCAGCAGCACCGCCTCACCCGACTTGCCCCGCAATGCCCGGAAGGCGCGCAATGCCGAGAGTGTCCGCGCGCCGATCGCCCGGTCGAGCGTCAGGTCGGGATAGTCGCGCTGGTTGCGATTGAGCGCGTTAAGCGCGCGCTGGAGAAAGCCGGTCGCGGTGCCAACGCCCATGTTGACGGCTGTATCGAACAACTCGACGGCGACGGACGGCGCGGTTTCTGCGACGAAGGCGTAGCCAGGCTGATCCCAGTAAAGCCGCCGGTAGATCGCCACCGCCGTAGCGCGCGGCAAGGATCGCATATCCCCGGCATAGCCATTGGCGCGCGCCACCGCATGGGTGATGCCCCAATTGGTTGCGCCGCCACGATCTGCCGGATGGTCGCTATAGCCCCCTTCGCGGGCGATAACTTCGTCGATGAGCCTATGAATATCCATGCTGCGCCTCCCTACGTGGAATGAGGCGAATCATTTATCCCATATGGTTTGTTGTAGGACAGGAAAAATATCGGGCTGAAGGCAAGTAGCGCAGGCGCCTTATGCCGTCCAAATCGGATCGATCAGCCTTCCGCGCGCAGCCGTTCGGCCAGTTGGGCGATTTCATCGGGTTCCAGCAGCCAGGTGCGCGTCCGGCGGCCTTCGCGATGGACTGGCTGGGTCAGCAGCACGCGCGCCTGTGCCTTGGCTTCGGCCTTGAAGATCGCGAAATGCTGGGCGCACTGGCGGATCGTGCCAATCAGCGGCGCTTTGCCGTCCAGGTCGATCATGGTCGCTGGCTGGTCCCAGTCTATGGCGGACATGGCGGCATCCTTTCATCGTCGGGCGGGTCAATCCCGCGCAGTGGCGTCAGATAGGCGGTCGAGCCACAACCCCGCAAGCCCCTGCGGTCATGCACGACTATCCCGGCCCTTGCGGGGCGGGGGATTATCAATTTCGACTGATCCTGAGCATCAGGCAAGTGAATGGTGCGGCCAAGAAGACTCGAACTTCCACGGGCTTTCGCCCACAACGACCTCAACGTTGCGCGTCTACCAATTCCGCCATGGCCGCACATTCAAAGGGAAACCGGCAGGACCGGCATCTGGTAGGCGCTGGCCATTAGCAAAGGCTTTTACGCCATGCAACAACCGATCTGCATCTGCGTTATGATTGATCGGTGGGCAGGACGCAGTGAGCCGCAGGGCTGACAGCGGCACGCGAGAGGATGGAAGACAGGACGATGCACCATTGGATGCTATCGGGCATGACAGTGGCCGCTGCGACGGTCATGGGGCTGGGCCTTGGTGCCTATGTCACCAGTCCGCAATCGTCCGCGCTGTCGGGCGACGCGGACGCTGTCTATACCGAGTCCGGTGACAGCGGTGCATCGGATTATGCCTTCAATCCGACCGATCGGGGTCCCAGCGAAATCCGCTGCACCGGTTGCGGTCCCAGCCTGGCTGAACGGCGCAGTGCTTTGGACATGGCGGGGCTGGACGCAGACGGCATGATCGATGACACGAGCGATCCGGTGGTGCGCGACTATATGGCGCAAAGGGAGGAGGCGGACACGGCTTTCCCCGCGCCGCCGCCGCCATCACCGGCCCATCAACTCCCTGAACCGATTGCGCGCTTCGCCGCCGGAGAAGCCGCGACGCCTCCCCCGGTCCTGCTACCCGCGCAGGCGGAAGCCGTCCCCACCACCGTCGCAACGGCCGCAGGCGGCTCCCTCCCCTAAACGCTTATTCGGCGGCGACGACCTCCGCCTGGGCATCGCTCAGTGGATGGGCGAGGCGGCTGATCATCTCCTTCGGACACACCTGCCATATGTAGCGCCGCCAGCGGTCCCAATCCTCCAGGATCGTGCCGGACCATTTGCTGTCGGTTGCCTTGGCGTGCTGAGCGATCAAATCCTTGACCTGCGCCTCCCAATGCGCGCTTTCCAGACGCTGCCAGACGATCCCTTCAGGATTGGCGCGCGACGGGAAGCTGCCATCCTCGTCCAGGATGAAGGCCATGCCGCCGGTCATCCCCGCACCGAAATTCGCGCCGGTCTTGCCCAGGATCACCGCCGTACCGCCGGTCATATATTCGCAGCCATTGGCGCCGCAGCCCTCGACCACCACTTGCGCGCCCGAATTGCGCACCGCAAAGCGTTCGCCGGCCTGCCCTGCCGCGAACAGCTTACCGCTGGTCGCGCCGTAGAGGACGGTGTTGCCGATGATCGTATTGTCCTTGGACGACAGCGGTGAGGAGACGGTCGTGCGCACGGCGATGATGCCGCCCGACAAGCCCTTGCCAACATAGTCATTGGCGTCACCGAAGATTTCGAGCGTGATCCCCTTGCACAGGAACGCGCCCAGCGACTGGCCAGCAGACCCGCGCAGCCGCACGGTCAGATGCCCGTCGGCCAGGGTCGACATGCCGAACTTGTCGGTCACCGCCGACGACAGCCGCGTGCCGACCGCGCGGTGTGTATTACGCACCGTATAGGTCAGCTGCATCTTCTCGCCACGCTCGAACACCGCCTTGGCGTCGCGCATCATCTGCGCGTCCAGGCTGTCGGGCACATCATTGCGCCATTGCTTCAGGCTGAAGCGGCGCTGGTCGTCGGGGGCATCCACCTTGGCAAGGATCGGGTTGAGATCGAGATCGTCCAGATGCTCGGCACCACGATTGACCTGCTTCAACAGCTCGGTCCGCCCGATCACCTCGTCCAGGCTGCGGAAGCCCAGCCGTGCCAGCACTTCGCGCACTTCCTCGGCAATGAAGGTCATCAGGTTGATGACCTTCTCTGGCGTGCCGGTGAATTTGGCGCGCAGTTTTTCGTCCTGCACGCACACGCCGACGGGGCAGGTGTTGCTGTGGCACTGGCGCACCATGATGCAGCCCATGGCGACCAGCGACAAAGTGCCGATGCCATATTCCTCCGCACCCAATATCGCGGCGATCACAATGTCACGCCCGGTCTTGAGGCCACCATCGGTGCGCAGCTTCACCCGATGCCGCAGCCCGTTGAGGGTCAGCACCTGATTGGCTTCGGACAGGCCCATTTCCCATGGCGTCCCGGCATATTTGATGCTGGTCTGTGGGCTGGCCCCGGTGCCGCCGACATGGCCCGCGATCAGGATGACGTCGGCATGGGCCTTCGCCACGCCCGCCGCGACCGTGCCGATCCCAGCCTGGCTCACCAGCTTGACGCAGACGCGCGCGCGCGGGTTGATCTGCTTGCAGTCATAGATGAGCTGCGCCAGATCCTCGATCGAATAGATGTCATGATGCGGCGGCGGCGAAATCAGCGTCACGCCGGGCGTCGAATGGCGCAGCTTGGCGATGAACTCGGTCACCTTGAAGCCGGGCAATTGCCCGCCTTCGCCGGGCTTTGCACCCTGCGCGACCTTGATCTCGATCTCCTCAGCCGATGCCAGATATTCGGCATGGACGCCGAACCTACCGCTAGCGATCTGCTTGATCACGCTGTTGGCATTGTCGCCATTTTCATAGGGCTTGAAGCGCGCGGCATCCTCGCCGCCCTCGCCCGATACCGCCTTCGCGCCGATGCGGTTCATCGCGATCGCCAGCGTTTCATGCGCTTCGGGGCTGAGCGCGCCCAGCGACATGCCTGGCGTCACGAAGCGCTTGCGGATTTCGGTGGTCGCTTCCACCTCGTCGATCGGCACGGCTTCGCGGGCGAAGTTGAACTCCATCAGGTCGCGCAAATAGACGGGCGGCAAATCGCGCACGCCGCGCGAGAATTGCAGATAGGTGGAGTAGCTATCGGTCGCCACCGCCGTCTGCAACAGATGCATGAGTTGCGCCGAATAAGCGTGCGCCTCTCCGCCGTTGCGCTGGCGATAGAAGCCGCCGATCGGCAGCCGCACGACCGATGCGTCATAGGCCTGCTGATGGCGCAGCATCGCGCTGTAATGGAGCGAGGCATAGCCCTCGCCCGAAATCTTCGCCGGCATACCGGGGAACAGATCGTTGACCAGCGCGCGCGACAGGCCGACCGCCTCGAAATTATAGCCGCCGCGATAGCTGCTGATGACCGCGATGCCCATTTTGGACATGATCTTGAGCAGGCCTTCGTTGATCGCGACGCGATAGCGCTCGAAACAGGCGTCCAGATCGAGCGAGCCGAACAGGCCGCGCGCATGGCGGTCGGCGATGCTGGCTTCGGCCAGATAGGCGTTCACGGTGGTTGCGCCCACGCCAATCAGCACCGCAAAATAATGAGTGTCGAGCGCCTCGGCACAGCGCACGTTGATCGACGCGTAGGACCGCAGCCCCTTGCGCACCAGATGCGTATGCACCGCCGCTGCGGCCAGCACGCCGGCAATCGCGGCGCGTGTCTCGCTGACGCCCTCGTCGGTCAGGAAGATTTCGGTCCGCCCTTCGCGCACCGCCTGTTCGGCCTCCTCGCGGATGCGAGCGATTGCCGCGCGCAGCTGTTCCTGCCCGCCGGTGGCGGGGAAGGTGCAGTCGATTTCCGCCACCGCCGGGCCGAAATGGGCCTTCAACCGCGCCCATTCGGCGCTGGTCAGCACCGGCGATTCCAGCACCAGCACATGGCTGTTCTGCGCGTCCTGCTCCAATATATTGTGCAGGTTGGAAAAGCGCGTTTTCAGACTCATCACATGCCGTTCGCGCAACGGGTCGATCGGCGGGTTGGTAACCTGGCTAAAATTCTGGCGGAAGAAATGGCTGATCGTGCGCGGCTTGTCGGAAATGACCGCCAGCGGCGTGTCGTCACCCATGGAGCCGATGGCTTCCTTGGCGTCCTCGACCATCGGCGCCAGGATCAGTTCCAGATCCTCCAGCGTCAGATTGGCCGCCACCTGCCGCCGCGTCAGCTCCGCCTTGTCCCAGCCGGGCAGGGCGGTCGGCGCGTCGGTCAGGTCGCCGATCGCCATGAAATCCTTGATCAACTCGCTATAGGGGCGCTCGCCTGCGATCCGGTCCTTGATCGCGGCGTCATCATAGATTTCGCCCTCCTGCAGGTCGATCGCGATCATCTGGCCCGGACCCATCCGGCCCTTGCGCACGATCGTCGTTTCAGGGACCACGACCATGCCGGTTTCGGAACCCACGATCAGCAGATTGTCGCCGGTCAGCGTGTAGCGCAGCGGGCGCAGCGCGTTGCGATCCACCCCGGCCACGACCCAGCGCCCGTCGGTCATCGCCAGCGCGGCGGGACCATCCCACGGTTCCATGACGGAGGCGAGATAGTCATACATATCGCGATGCGCCTTGGGCAGTTCGCCGCTGTCGGCCTGCCACGCTTCGGGCACCAGCATCAGCTTGGCGGTGGGCGCGTCGCGCCCCGACCGGCAAATCGCCTCGAACACGGCATCGAGCGCCGCAGTATCGGACGCGCCCGCCGGGATCACCGGCTTGATATCCTCCGACTGCTCGCCGAACGCGAGGCTGGCCATCTTGATCTCGTGGCTCTTCATCCAGTTCTTGTTGCCGCGGATCGTATTGATCTCGCCATTATGGGCGAGCGTGCGGAACGGCTGGGCCAGCCACCATTGCGGGAAAGTGTTGGTCGAATAGCGCTGGTGGAAGATCGCCACCCGGCTCTCGAACCGTTCATCCTGCAAATCGGGATAGAAGACCGACAGCGATTCGGCCAGGAACAGCCCCTTGTAGATGATCGAGCGGCACGACAGCGAACAGACGTAGAAATCGTTGATCTGCGCGGCGATCACCTGCTTCTCGATCCGGCGACGGATCAGATAGAGGTCCTTCTCGAACTCGGCCTGATCGCGGACTTCGGGCATCGGCCCGGCGATCATGATCTGCTCGATTTCGGGCCGCGTGCGCTGCGCCTTTTCACCGATGACCGACACGTCCACCGGCACCTGCCGCCAGCCATAGATGGTATAGCCCGCGTCGATGATCTCGCTCTCGACGATGGTGCGGCAGGTTTCCTGGGCGGAGAGGTCCGTGCGCGGCAGAAAGATCATGCCGACGGCCAGGCGATTGGGCAGCGGCTTGTGGCCGGAGTCCGCAATCGCATCGTCAAAGAAGCGCACCGGCAGATCGACATGAATCCCCGCACCATCGCCGGTCTTGCCATCGGCATCCACCGCGCCACGGTGCCACACCGCCTTGAGCGCGTCGATCGCGGAAGCGACCACGCGGCGGCTGGGGCGGCCATCGGTGGCGGCGACCAGGCCAACGCCGCAGGCATCGCCTTCAAATTCGGGGCGGTACATGCCGACTTCGGCAATGCGGGCGCGTTCGGCCTCGGAGGAGAAATGGTGAGACGTCATATCGTCCATCCTTCAATTCTAGTGCGGCGCATATTCGCCGGTCCGCTGAGTTTGGGAGGCTGGCCCCCCGATTGGATCACTGACCCGTCATTTTTTAGCAGTGCGTGCCTGATCGGACTTGTTCACGAAATCCGTCATGGCCTTGATGACATTTTCTGTGGCCCGCGTGATGACTTCGGCATTTCCCTGATTGGCATGATTGGCCGTCGTTTCCAGCACCACCGGCTGGATGCCGCCCCATTTCCGTCCTGCGGGCGACAAGCCAAAGGCAACCAGCTTTCTGCGATCCTCATCATCGAGGATCGAAAGAAACTTTGAGGTATGCCCCATCACCATAGTCTTGATGTCACTGGCTTCGATTTTGGAGTCTTCGCTAGCCAGATTCTTTTCGACCATATGCGAAAAATCACTACCCTCGGCTGCCGCTGCCAGTGCCTTTGCGCCGGTTGGCGTCGCATAAAAGGCTGAGATAGCGTTCATATCGTCAGAGGTTAGATATTGGGCATACACATCGGCAATCGCCTGATGCATCTGAGGCAGACGAGCCATGCTGGCCGGTTCGACAATCTCGCGCTCAGCCTGAATGGCGACGTCCGATATGCCGGGATAGACTTTCTCCATCTCCTGATATTCGGCCTTCTGCTTGATCGCTGCTGGCATAGTGACAGTATAAAGGCGGTTGATCTGCCGCCTCGTCAGCTCTTCGCCATTCAGCGCTTGCCCCAGCTTCAAGGCTTGCGCGCGTGATTCGGGCGTTGGCGCAACTTGCGCGGGGACGGAGCGCGCAGGAGCGGGCGTAGTGACGGCTGGTGGATTTGTCTGAGCATAGCCGGTTGCGGCAGTAAATCCGAAAATTGCCAGTGCTGTGAGAAGCGTTGCCCGCCTCACGCCGCAACCCTCTCGCCCGCCGCCTTCGCCTTGGCCTTCAAATAGCGGTGCATATGCTCGGTCACGTCGCGCCCGTCGCGGATCGCCCACACCACCAGAGACGCCCCGCGCACGATGTCGCCCGCTGCGAACACGCCGTCCACGCTGGTCATCATCGTTTTGTGATCGACGCGCAGCGTGCCCCAGCGGGTGACCGACAGATCATCCGCGCCGAACAGCTTGGGCAGTTCTTCGGGGTCATAGCCCAGCGCCTTGATGACGAGGTCCGCCTCCAGCGTATGTTCGCTGCCCGGATCGGGTTCGGGTGCGCGGCGGCCCGATGCGTCGGGTGCGCCCAGCCGCATCTTGGTGACCTTCACGCCGGTGACATGCTCGGTGCCTTCAAAGGCAATCGGGGCTGTCAGCCAGACGAATTCGACGCCCTCTTCCTCGGCATTGGCGACTTCGCGCTGCGATCCCGGCATATTGTCCCGGTCGCGACGGTAGAGACATTTGACCGACTTGGCGCCTTGACGGATCGCGGTGCGGACGCAGTCCATGGCGGTATCGCCGCCGCCGATCACGACGACATTCTTGCCCGTCGCCAGCAACGTGCCGTCGGCATGTTCGGGGACATCGTCGCCAAAGCCAGCCTTGTTGGAAGCGGTGAGATAGTCGAGCGCCTTGACCACGCCCGGCGCGCCCACGCCCGGCGCGCGAATGTCGCGGGGCTTGTACACGCCCGTGGCGATCAGGATCGCGTCATGCTTGTCGCGCAGTTGCTCCAGCGTCGCGTCACGGCCAACCTCGAAATTTTCGTGAAAGACGATGCCGCCATCCTTCAAACGCTGGACCCGGCGCATGACAATGTCCTTCTCCAGCTTGAAGCCGGGGATGCCATAGGTCAGCAACCCGCCGGCGCGATCATGCCGGTCATAGACATGCACCTCATGCCCCGCCGCGCGCAGATATTCCGCCGTGGTGAGACCTGCCGGTCCCGCGCCGATCACGCCGATCGACTGGCCGGTCGGTTTGCCCGCGACCAGCGGTTCGACCCAGCCTTCCTTCCAGGCGGTGTCGGTGATGAATTTTTCGACACTGCCGATGGTCACGGCGCCATGGCCGGAAAATTCGATGACGCAATTGCCTTCGCACAGCCGATCCTGCGGGCAGATGCGACCGCAGATTTCCGGCATGGTGCTGGTCAGGTTCGACAGTTCATAGGCCTCGCGCAGGCGGCCTTCGGCAGTCAGGCGCAGCCAGTCGGGGATATGATTGTGCAGCGGACAGTGAGTTGAACAATAAGGCACGCCACATTGCGAGCAGCGCGACGCCTGCTCCTCCGCCTTGTCGAGGATGAAGCTGCGGCTGATTTCCAGAAAATCGTCGGCGCGGGCATCGGCATCGCGCTTGTCGGGATAGGCTTGTCCCTTGCCTACGAATTTCAGCATCGGATTGTCGGCCATGTCTCGCCCCTGACTCAAGTTGCAGAGGCGCGCATAGCATAAAGACCCGCGGAGTCACGCGGATTCTGCATTATAGGTCAGTATAACTGACTAATTATTGGCCTGCATCTAGTCTAGTTGCGAAACAATCGCAAAAACTTACCCCATAAATAGACCGTTTCGGCCCTATCTTGTCCCCAGCCACACCAAAGCGGCGATTCCCGCCACGATTCGATACCAGGCAAAGGGCGCGAATCCATGTTTCGACACCAGCCCTACGAACCAGCGGATCACCAGCAGCGCCACGATGAACGACACGACAAAGCCCAGCGCGATACTGTCCCAACCGACCGCCGCGCTGGTGATCTGATCACCCTTCTTGATCAGTTCCAGCGCCGTCGCCCCCAACATAGTCGGGATGGCGAGGAAGAAGCTGAACTCTGCCGCCGTGCGCCGCTCCACGCCCAGCATCAGCGCGCCCATGATCGTCGCGCCCGACCGGCTGACACCGGGGATCATGGAAATACACTGGACAAGGCCGATGCCCAGCACCCGGATGGCTGGAATATCAGCGATGCCGTGGAACCGCTGGTCCTTGACCGCCCGCTCGATCAATAGGATTGCGACGCCGCCGACGATCAAGGCCCAGGCGACGACCTGCGGCGCGCCCAGCAAAATCTCGATATAGTCGTGAAGAGCAAGGCCGATGATGGCGGAAGGGATGAAGGCGATCAGCAGATTGCGCAGGAACCGCCAGCTTACTGGCTCACGCCGCAACAGCCCCATGCCGACCGCCCAGAAGGTGCGCCAGTAAAGGACGACGACCGCCAGGATTGCCCCCAGTTGGATGACGACATTGAACATCGCCCAGGTCGACGCATCATAGCCCAGCAATTCGCTGGCAAGGATCAGATGCCCGGTCGAGGACACCGGCAGAAACTCGGTCAGCCCTTCGACAATACCCAGCAGGATGACGGTCAGATAATGATCCATATGCAGGCAGGCTCCTGTTCAGTCCTTCCCCGGCAAGGGGAGGTGGCAGGGCGAAGCCCTGACGGAGGGTGTCGCCTTATCGATGGGCTGACACCCCTCCACCATCGGCTACGCCGACGGTCCCCCTCCCCTTGCAGGGGAGGATCATTCCATTCAGGCGCTCGCGCGTCCGGCGAAGCGGCCATGTTTGCGGTAGCGGACCATCCATTTGTCGGCGACCCCGGCCATCGGCGTGGCGACGATGCCCAGCGCGTCAAAACCCTTGGCCCCCGGTGCCACGACATTGTCGCGCCCCAACATCGCCAGCTGATCGCTGGTGATCGGCCCACCCGGCAGCATGGCCAACAGCTTCGCCGCGGCATGGGGCACGTCGACCAGCGGCTTGTTGCGGCCGGTCGCCGTGCCGATCCACTGGTTGATATCCGTCATGCTCTGCACCTGCGGCCCGCCCAGCTCATAGGTCTGGCCGCCATGGACGCCCGGCTGCTCGGCGGCGTTGGCGATCGCTTGGGCGACGTCTGCGACATAGACCGGCTGGAACCTGGTCGCCCCGCCGATCACCGGCACCACCGGCAGCATGGCGATGATCTGCGCGAAGCGGTTGAGGAACTGGTCCTCCGCGCCGAAGATGATCGACGGGCGGATGATGGTGGCGGTGGGGAAAGCGGCCTTGACCGCCGCTTCGCCCGCGGCTTTCGATCGGCCATAGGCCGATGGACTGTCGGCATCCGCGCCGATCGCCGACATATGCACCAGTGCGCCCACGCCTGCGTCGGCCGCCGCCGTGGCGACATTGGCCGCGCCGCCATGGTGGAAGGCGTCGAAATCGCCCTTCAATATGCCGACCAGATTGATGACGACGTCGCTGCCCGACACTGCCCGCACCACGCTGGCGGGATTGCGGATGTCGGCGGCGATGAATTGCACCTGGCCAAGCCCGCCCAGTGGCTTGACCCGCAGCGCTTTCGATGGATCACGCTGCGCGATCCGCACCCGTGCGCCGCGCGCCAGCAACGCCTGCGCCACCTGACGACCGACAAAGCCGCCGCCGCCGAATATCGTAACCAGATCGTCTTTCATCACCTGACCCACGTTCGTCTGAAAGGGAATATGCTACCCATTCCCTTGCCCCAGCCGCGTCGCGCTGACAACCAATTTACCCGATCCAGCCCGCCAGATCGGCGATCATCCACAGCCCCAGCAGCAGGAACAGCAAGGCTGCGCTAACCTGCAACGCGCGCATCGGCACTTTCTTCGCGAGCGCCTCGCCAAACAGCACGGCAGGCACATTGGCGAGCATCATGCCCAGCGTCGTTCCCATCGTCACCGCGAGCAGATTGTCGAACCGTGCGCCCAGCGCGATCGTCGCCACCTGCGTCTTGTCGCCCATCTCGACCAGGAAGAAGGCGACCAATGTGGTGACGAACACGCCCGCCTTTGACGGCGCTTTCAATGGCGCATCCTCGTCGATCTTGTCAGGCACCAAAGTCCAGGCGGCCATGGCGATGAAGCCCAGGGCCACGGCATAGCGGAACCAGTCCTGCGTCAGCACGCCCGCGATCGAATGGCCCAGCAGGGCGGCGAGGAAATGATTGGCGATGGTCGCGACCAATATGCCAAGGATGATCGGCACAGGTTTGCGAAAGCGCGTCGCCAGCAGCATCGCCAGCAATTGCGTCTTGTCCCCCATTTCAGCAAGGGCAACGAGCGCGGCGGAGGTAAAGAGGGCTTCCATCAGATACTATCCGGGGCCGGGCGGAGGTGATAGACGCAATGCCACCGTCGCCTACCGCCCGGCCGGACAGAAAAGCGCCGATGCCATTGGTCTCGCCTTACGCAGATTGTTCTGCGTCCCCCATGCCATGGCCTCTCGGCCAAATATGTTGACATAAGGCCCGTTCCTATTGCGTTGGAACGGCTGGCTACTCCCCAGATGACGCGCTAGCCTCTACGCGGTGTACGTGGGGATGACAAGCCATGGGTAAGGACAGCAACAAGACGACCGAGACGGATAGCGACGTAGCGGTGTTCCTCGCGGCGGTCGAACCGCCCGAACGGCGCGAGGATGGGGAAAAGCTCGTCGCGCTGCTGCAGGCGGTGTCGGGGGAGCCGCCAAAGCTGTGGGGCTCCTCGATCATCGGCTTTGGCAGCTATCATTATCGCTATGACAGCGGCCGTGAAGGCGATGCGTCCCGTATCGCCTTTTCCCCGCGCAAGGCGGAACTGGTCCTTTATCTGTCGGGCATATCGGATGAGGATTGCGTGCCGCTGGGCAAGCACAAGCGCGGCAAGGGCTGCCTCTATATCAAGCGGCTGTCGGGTATCGACATGGGCGTATTGGAGGCGCTGATCCGGCAGAGCTGGCACTATATGGCGGACAATCATCCCGCCTGAGCAGTCGGCTCAGAGCGGCAGCAGCGCGGCGACGATCCACCGTTCTTCGGCGCGCAGCACGCCCCAGGCGCGGGCTGCGGCGCGGCTGTCCATCGCCTCGACGCCGATCCCCAGCGCCTCGACCGCGCGGACGAAGGCGCGAGGTGGCTGGCGCAATCCCTCGCCGGTGCCGAGCAGCAGAAATTCGGGCCGCGGATCGCCGTCGAACAGATCGCCCAGAGCGGTGAGAGTCAGCGCGTCGATGGCGGGCGCATCGTCCCACGCCATCGCGCGGACCGGGCTGAGCAGCAGGCCGGTCGGGAACACATCGTCCCGAACCCGGAAGCCGCGTCCCTGGAAGCCGGTGACGATCGGACCCTGGCCGCTATCATCGCAGCGCAGCTCGATGCCGATGCGCTTGTCGCTGCTCAGGGCTGCGCTCCGTCACGCGGGCCGACCCGTTCGGCCTGCGCAGCAATGTTGGTCTTGCCCGCCTTCTTCTCCGACGACATCGGGGTCAGCCCCAGCGAGATCAGCAGCGAGGAGGAGACATAGACCGACGAGTAGGTGCCCACGATAATGCCCAGCATCATCGCCGCGGTGAAGCCACGCAGCACATGGCCGCCAAACAGCAGCAAGGCGCCCAGCGCCAGCATGATCGTCACCGACGTCATCACCGTGCGCGGCAGGGTTTCGTTGACCGACAGGTCAATCAGCGCCTTCATGTCCATCTTGCGATATTTGCGCATATTTTCGCGGATACGGTCGTCGATCACCATCTTGTCGTTGATCGAATAGCCCACGATCGTCAGCACGGCCGCGACGATGTTGAGGTCGAACTCCAGCTGCGTCACCGCGAAAAAGCCCAGCGTCATCAACACGTCATGGACGATCGCGACGAAGGTGGAGACGCCGAACTGCCATTCATAACGGAACCAGCTGAACACCGCGATGCCCAGGATCGCCAGCACGACGGCCAGCACACCATTCTGGATCAGCTCGCCCGACACTTTGCCCGACACCGTGTCGTAGCGGGAGAAGGTGACGCCGGGGAATTGCGCGGTCATGGCGTTGCGGGTCTTTTCCACCACGGCGTTCGCCGCGCCAGCACCGCCCTGTTCGGGCAAGGGCAGTCGGATCTGCACCGTCTTGGGATCGCCGAACTGCTGGAGCGAGCTTTCACCCACGCCCAGCGTGGCTATTGTAGCGCGGACCTTGTCAGTTTCCACATTTTGCGGAAATTTCGCTTCGATCATCAGGCCGCCGACAAAATCGACGCCCATGTTGAGACCCTTATAGGCCGTCGCGCCAACCGCCAGCACCGTCAGCAGGGCGGTGAGCGCAAACGCCCATTTCCGTATCGCGACGAAGCCGATATTGGTATTGTCGGGGACGAGTTTCAGAAGTTTCATAGTCGTTACCTAACCCCGTTCGGGCTGAGCGAAGTCGAAGCCTTTGTCTGAGCGGAGGCGAAGACACCTCGCTGCGCTCGGTGGAACCCTTCGACTTCGCTCAGGGCGAACGGATGGAGGCGCATCACCAAATTCATATCGTGATGTCCGTCGGCCGGGTGCGGCGCACCCAGTTGGCGACGACCATGCGGGTGAAGGTGACGGCGGTGAACACGCTGGTCGCGATGCCGATCAGCAGCACGATGGCAAAGCCCTTGACCGGGCCGGAGCCGAGCGCGAGCATGATGCCACCGGCAATGGCGTGGGTCACGTTCGCCTCGAAAATCGTGCGGCTCGCTTCCTTGTAACCATGTTCGATCGACTGGACGACATTGCGTCCGCGTCGCCGTTCCTCACGAATACGCTCGTAGATCAGCACGTTGGCGTCCACCGCCGTGCCGATGGTCAGCACGAAGCCTGCAATACCAGGCAGCGTCAGCGTCGCGCCCAACATGCCCATCACGCCCAAAATGACCGCCACGTTGATGGCCACCGCCAGATTGGCATACATGCCAAAGCGGCCATAGCTCACGAACATGAAGAGCGCGACCGCGACCACCGCGATGATCGACGCGATCAGCCCGGCGCGGATCGAATCGGCGCCCAGCCCCGGCCCGACCGTGCGTTCCTCCACCACCGTCAGCGCGACCGGCAGCTTGCCCGACCGCAGGGCGATCGCCAGCTGGTTGGCGCTTTCGACGGTGAAATTGCCGCTGATCTGCGCGCTGCCGCCCAGGATCGGTTCGTTGATATTGGGGGCGGACAGCACCTTGCCGTCCAGAATGATGGCAAAGGGGCGGTTGACATTCTGCGACGTCACCTGCCCGAATTTGCGCCCGCCAGAGCCGTTGAAGCGGATATTGACGATGGCCTGGTTGCTCTGGTCATAGCCTTGCGTCGCATCGGTCAGATCCTCGCCCGACACCATCACTTGCCGCTTGACCGCGATCAGCGGCACGCCCGATGGATTGTCGGGATAGGGCAGCACTTCGCTGCCCACCGGCGCGCGACCCTGCGCCACTTCGGCGGGGTTGGCGGTAAAATCAACCAGCTTGAATTCCAGCTTCGCGGTCTGGCCCAGCAGGTCCTTCAACGCCTTGGGGTCCTGCAACCCCGGCACCTGCACGACGATGCGATTGTCGCCCTGTTGCTGAATCGTGGGTTCGCGTGTGCCCATTTCGTCGATGCGCTTGCGGATGACTTCGGTCGCGACTTCCATCGCGCTCTTGACCGCATTGGCGATGCCCGCGCTGGTCGGCGTGATGACGATGGTGGAGCTGTTGACCACCTCGACATTGAAATCGCGCTGGCCGGTCAGCGCAGCGCCCTGCGTCAGCTGGCGGATGCGCTCGACCGCGGCGTCCACCTGCGACGGTTCGCGCACCATGAAGCTCAGCTTCCCGTCGCGGCTGGAGATGTCGCCTATCGCAATCCGGGGATCAGCCCGGCGCAATTCGGTGCGAACCTGCTCCTCCATATTGGTCAGCCGCTGCTTGGCGACATCCTGCGTGCTGGCTTCCAGCAGCAAATGGCTGCCGCCCGACAGGTCGAGGCCCAGATTCACGCGGGTCTGCATGAATCCCGGCAGCCGGTTGACGACCGAATCCGGCAGGAAGCTGGGAACGGCGCACAGCACGCCTATCGCCAGCGGCAGGATGATCGCAAAGACCGCCCAGCGCGAAAAATTCAGCATCTTGGGCTCAGTCGTTCGCAGGCTTGGCGGTGGTCGGGTCGAGCACATCGGTCAGGGTCGATTTGACCGCCTTCACCTTCATCCCCGGCGCGATTTCGACTTCGGCGTAAATCTCGTCCACGCGCATGACCTTGCCCAGCAGGCCGCCGCCGGTGATGACCTGGTCGCCCTTTTTCACCGCGTCGATCTTGGCCTTGTGCGCCTTCATCCGCTTTTGTTGCGGACGGATCAGAAGGAAATAGAATACCACGAAGATCAGGACCAGCGGCGCCATCTGCACCAATATGCCGCTGCCGGATGCTGGCCCGCCCGCAGTCTGGGCAAAGGCTGTCGATATGAACATGGGTGGGACTTTCCTGAAGCAGGTCGCGCCTTGGTTTCTGTCGGCCGCGGAACGCATACAGCGCCCACGGATCAAGCCGCGGCGGCTACCACAGATGCAGGCGGGGAGGCAATATGATTAGGGCGATGTGCGGCGGGCGCAAAAGAGCCGCATCGAATCCCTTGCAACTTCCGCAATGTGCCTCTATTGGCCGCCCTCCGGTCGGGACGTAGCGCAGCCTGGTAGCGCATCACACTGGGGGTGTGGGGGTCGGAGGTTCGAATCCTCTCGTCCCGACCAAGAAAAACCGCCGCTCAATGCGATATGCAGGGGGCGGCGTTTGCGTTTCAGCAATGGCATAACAGTACGGCGATCTTTGAAATTACTTAGGATGCATTTCGCCACTGCATCAGAAGGGCAGGCAACTCATGGCAACGACAGTGGCGGTGCCAGCCACCTTTGACCTCCAAGCCCTCTACAGGTTCACTCGGCAAATCGTCGGATATAACGGACCGACGGATGATTGCTTTATCTTCGATTTTGAGCGCCTGAATTTTATCGATGGCACTGGATATACGGTCTTGAGTAACACCTTAGGTTGGTTGCTCAACCGGGGTGTCATATGCAAATTTGCAAATTTTAATAAATTGAATCGGCCCGGTATCTTATACCTTGATGACTGTGGCTTTTTTGAGCGGTATCTCGAAAACGCTCTCAGGCCTTCCGCCGCATGCAGGTCGACAACCATTCCTTGCACAGCGGTCGAGCACGCAAACGCTCATGGTTGGATTGAGCAGCGCCTGTCTCCATGGATGTCCAATATCCTCGACGTCTCTTATGACGGCCTTACAAGTGTGCGCACATGCGTGAAGGAGCTTTTCAACAATATTGTTGACCACTCAGAGCAAAATACCGGGTTCGTTCACGCTCAGCACTACCCGAACAACAAGACGTTAAAAATCACGGTGTCGGATTTCGGGGTGGGTATACCTACAACTATCAGAGAGCGCTTTGGAGCAATGACGGATGCCGCCGCCATCGCCTTGGCATCAAGGGAAGGGGTGACCGCCAAAAGCCAGCCCAATAACATGGGGGCGGGCTTGGCGCTCCTGATCGATCGTATCACTGGCTGTGACGGAAAGGTTCGGTTACATTCTTTGTCTGGAAATCTTTACTGTTTCCGTGATAGCAAGGGAATGAGTAAGCAATCGAGTGTCGGGAACGGAAGCTATCCAGGCACGTTGGTTGATATCGCCATTGATACGCGCCTTTTCGTCGGCGACGAAGAAGATAGGGTGGACCTCGAATGGTAATCAAGGTTTTTGATCACGTTAGGCAGTGCTACAGCGCCGATGATGGCGCTGTTATTGGTCGCATCCTGCGCGAAGCGTTCGGCAAGGGTGACAAAGTTGTGCTGTCGTTCGCTGGCATATCCGATGTCACATCATCGTTTGTGAATGCTTCGATCGTAGCCCAGCTTGATGCCTATTCGGCAGATTGGGTTAAGTCTCATCTGTCGGTCAAAGATATTTCCGTGTCTGCGGCTGATGTGGTGCGGCGATGCTTAGCAAATGGTGAGCGGAACCGTCGTGCAGCCTAACTAAGGTGAAAGCGCTGTCGATTTTTGCTGCCTGAAGCGTGAACCGACTTGCTATAAAAGATAGTCGTCATCGATAGCGGAGGCAGCTGATTACGATAATATCGTAAAGCGTTCGGCTATAACCTATTCCCCGCGATGGCTAGGCTAACTGCAAATTTCCCCTGTCCTACAACAAACTATATAGGATAAATGATTCGCCTCATTCTACACGCGTAGGCGCAACATAGATATTCACGCACTCATTGACGCGGCTATCGCCCGCGAGGCGGTTATTCCAATCATCGCGCTGATCGGGGCGGGCCGACCAACTGGGGTATTACCCTCACCGTGGCGTAGGCCAATGTTTTTTGTCGGGGCCATGCGGGCGCTGCCCCGCGCCACGGCGGTGGCGATATACCGGCGGCTATACTGGGATCAGCCGGGCTATGCCTTCGCCGCGGAAAGCGCGCCGTCCATAGCCGCTGAACTGTTCGACACCGCCGTCAATATGGGCGTCACCACCGCGACCGGCTTTGTCCAGCGCACGCTCAATGCCCCACCCAAGCCGACAGTGAACAACCTCAATCCTAAATGAGGGAAATGGCCGCGACGATCAGCAACCAGATGGTCAGTGCCGCGCCAGCGACAATCGCCAGTTTTTGGGGCGGACTGAGCCCCGCAGCTTCCGCGGACAATTGCAAATCGTCCTTTTCCACGACTTTCGCAGGACTGGCCTGATGTTGGAAGTTTTCCTGGATGACGGCGCTGTCGAAGCGGAGAATCGTGTCGAGTTCCGCGGGGTTGAGCGGCTGAACGAACATACAGCCGGCGGTCGCTCCTTCGACACGCACCACCCGCACCGCCCGGATCCCTACCCCCGGCACGCCGATGGTCATCGCCTGATCGGGCAAAATCTCGAAAGGCAATTGCATGCGAAAGCCAGTGAGCGAGATATCCTCGATCTGGACGTCGAACGGCCTGTCGTCGTCATCGCGCAGGGTCGAAGCGCGATCCAGCTGCATTCGCTGCGCGCCGCGATTATCGCTGTACAGGGTTGCTCGAACTGACATTGGCGGGCTCCATAGCCGGGGACCGCAATTTGGACGCATTGGCCTAAGAAATCGTAAAAGGCCCACGGAGAATCGGGCGTTATGCGGTCCGATTCTCGACAGTGCCGTGCCGGGCGGCTGTCAGCGACAAAGCCTGTGTCCAGAGCATGTTGCCGGCATCTATGGGGTAGCATGGCAAATGGCCCCACCGATGGCAGACTATCCCCGCAACGGCTTTCCGTGCTGCGGCTGCAAATGGTCGATCAGCGCCATATAATTATCGACCGCGCGATCCAGGGTGAAATCGGATGCACGCGCGGTGGCCGATGCGCTATCAAACGGCGTATCGAGTGCAGCGCATATCGCATTGGCCAAGGCGTCGCTGTCATCGACGGGGACAAGGCGTCCGAACTTGCCCCCATCGAGGACTTCCAGCGGACCGCTGGGGCAATCGGTCGCAACGATATTGGCGCCGCAGGCAAGCGCTTCGATCAATACAGTCGGCAACCCTTCCCAACGCGACGACAATATGAAGGCGTCCGCAGCGCGCATCATCGCGAAAGGATTGCGGCTGAAACCCGCCAGATCGACATGATCGCCCAGGTTCAGAGCCCTGATCTGCGCCTCCAGTTGCGGGCGCAGGGGGCCTTCGCCCAGAATGACCAGCCGGACCGGGCGATCGTCCAGCACTTTGCGCACGGCGCTGATCAGGACGTCGAAACCCTTTTGATGGTGCAGACGCCCGCAGCCCAGCAAAACGGGTATGCCTGCCCCGTCGGTCAACCAGCGATGTTCGGGGGCTTCGGCGGACAGCGCCACCAGCCCGCCGGTGACGACCGGATTATGGATCACCTGATGATTGTGCGCACGCCCGCGCGTGAAGGCCAGGACAGCAGCCTCGACACCCTGCGAAACGCTGACGATCCGCGAAATGCCGGGATAGACGAACCGCGCCAGGCGATAGGCCGCCTTGACCGATCGGTTGGTCAGCAGCGCGTAATTCTGCCCCATCTGATTATGTTCGACAGCCACATGCGGGATGCCGGCCCGCGCGAGCCGATTGGCCAGCGCGGCAGCGACATTAACATGGGTGAGATGGCTGACGAGAATATCCGGTCGCGCCGAACGAAGCCAGCGAGCGAGCGGGCGAATGCTCGAAATCGAACGGCGATTGCCAAGATCGACCAGTTCGATGGCGGGATCGAGATCGTCGAGATAGGGACCTTCCCGCCGCGCGAGGATCAGCGTGACCCGCTCGCCCCGCGCCACCAGCCCGTTCATCAGCAGAACGGCCACACGCTCCGCGCCGCCGCCCGCCAGGTCCTGAAGGAATGTCGCGATGTGCATCAGCGATCAACCCACCAGCAACTTTATGCCGACCAGCATCAACACCAGCGCAAGCGCGGGCCGCACCAGGTGGTCGGGCAGTTTGGACGACAGCAGCGATCCCACGATGATACCCGGTATCGATCCGACCAGTAGCGAACCCAGCAAGGCGAAATCGACGTTGCCGATCCACAGATGGCCCAGCCCGGCGACGGCCGTTAGCGGCACGGCGTGGATGATATCGGTGCCCACCAGGCGCGCCGCTTTCATACGCATGGGATAGAGCGCGATCAGCATGGTTGCCCCCAGTGCGCCCGCCCCCACCGATGTCAGCGTGACGAGTACGCCCAGGATGAACCCGGCCAGCACCGTCAATGGCCATTGCATACGCCGAATGCGCTGCGCGCGCTCAGGCTCCAAATCGCGCGCAAAATCGTGGATGCGCCGGCGCGAAAGCGTTGCGAGCGCCGTCATGATCAGCAACACGCCCAACGCCGAAAGAATAACGTCGCTCTGGAACGAACTGCGGGGCAGCTTGGACAATAAGGCGATGGTCAGGATGGACGCAGGCAGACTGCCCATCAACAGGCGACGCACCACACTCCAGTCCGGCTTGCCAAAATGGTGATGGACGGCACCACCGACGGTTTTGGTGATCGCAGCAAACCACAGGTCGGTCCCGACGGCAGTCGCCGGCACGACTCCTACCAGCAGGATGAGGATGGGTGCCATCAACGACCCGCCGCCCACGCCGGTTATTCCAACGAGCAAGCCCACGAGCAGGCCAGCAAGGCTGTGCACCCAGTCGATCATCAATCCGCGTCCCCCTTGCCCGCTCAGTGACGGACGACTGGTCGGACATGCACGATTGGCCTGTCCTTGGGAAGGCGCAACTTGGTATTGACGCACTTGTAAATGACGCTCTCCTCGCTTCGCGCGCCGATCAATTTGGCCAATAGCCGATCGATACATGAATATGGCGCGGCGCCTCGGCACCCTGCCCCGCCAATTCATGGTTTTCAGCCAATTAACCCTAACGGGTGATTCGGGTTTAAGGGAGTCGGGCCTATGCCGTTTTCCGCACTACAAGGCGACGAAAGCAACGGCATGTTCCCCAATCCAAAATCCCTCATCCTGGCCACACGCTGCGCGCTTGGGCTGATGGCATTGGCGCTGCTGGCCGCAGGGGTCATATTGGCGACCGATCGGGCCCACTTGTCGTCCTCCACCATGTCCTGGCTGTCGCTCAGCATGGTCGCGGTCCTTTTCCCGATGCTGCTCGTCGCATTTCCCCGCTCGCGTCGGTCCGATCTGCTTGCAGCGATGCTGATCCTGGTTATCGTCGCCGGTGGCGCGCGGATTGCGACCGGGGATATTGCGGGACTGGGCGATATGTCCGCGATGATGATCCTGATCGTCGCGCTCTATCTGTCGTCGGGCATCGACACATTGCGTCAACGCGCACGCCGCTTCCCCGACGAATTGTTCGAAGTCATCGCCATTGAAGAACAACGCACGCGTCGGCGCGGGGACACAGTCCGGCGACCGGTCCCGACCGCGCCAGCCTGGAAGTAAAATTCTCTTTGAACCGAATAGGATATATTCGGCAAAGACTTCGATCCTATTTGCTGTCCTACAGACCATGATTCGGTATATGTGAGTCGCCTCTTTACGCAGGAGGCGCGAGATGACCGATCCCTATACCAGCTTCATCGACAATCCGATTGCATCGGCGCGCGCGCCCTATGCCGTCATTCCCCATGACAGCAACGCATTGCCGGTCGTGCCAAAGGCGCTGTATATCGGCACCGGTGGCACGGTCGTGCTGCGGGGCGTCGACGGGACCGCAGACGTCAGCTTCCTCCACGTCGCCGACGGGCAGGTCCTGGATGTCCGCGCCCGTTACGTCCGCGCCACGGGTACAACGGCAGCCAATATCGTGGCACTTGCCTGATGGGGCGGCTGGGATATGGCTTTGGCCATGGCGCGCGCGGTCCGGTGACCGCGCGCGCGGCCGCGCTATGGCGCCTTGGCTCCATCCGCGCCGGGGAAAGCGCCTATGGCATCGGCAATGTATCGACGTCGAATTCGGCGCGAACGAGCGGGCGCATAAAGGATATGCTGTCCAGCGCACATATGACCGCCCTGCGCTACGCCGATGCGGCATTCATCATCGGGTCCGACCAATCCGAAACCGCAGTCAGCACGCAATCGATTCAACGGGCGCTGGAAATCGGCTCGGCGGTCGGACGTATAACCTGGTCCGGCAGCGATATCGGCACGATTCCCGGCGGAGGGCTGCTCTGGTCGGACGATATCGTACCCGGTGCGCTTGGCCTGTCCGAATTCCCGCCTGGCGCCACGGTCTGGCACCGATCAATGAAGGATAATCTGGTCGGTGACACCCGCGCCAACTTTCCCATGACGGGACCTGGTACGCCTGCAGGTGAAGATCAAAGGGGTACGACAACCAGCATCGACCGGTTGATGCAGACAGGCGTACTTCCTGCCGATGGTGGAGCAAGGGCGCAAATCGATGGCGCGCCGGGCGTGCTGATCGGCCTTGCCACCGATCATGGCCCCACAGTGCTGGTGGGCGGCGATAGTCGCTTTTACGGCGTATCGGGCGATGCAGGCCCCGGCACCGGTACGGCGGGTGGGCCGGCGCGCATGGCGCTGGAACAGGCAGGCATTCCGCATGTGATGCAGGCACGGTCCGGGTCCAAGATCCAGGATTTTGTCGCAGGCAACTTTGCCAGGCCGGTCCTGCGGATCGGGATCGTCACCTATGTCAGCGATATATTGTGCAACTGGTCGGTCAACGACATGAGCAGCGGACGCACGGCGAGCCAGATATTGGGGGACATCGCGACCTTTGTCGCGAAGGCGAAGGCGATCAATCCTCAGGTGCGGATATGGTGGACGACGATGGCGCCATCGACCAACGGATCCAATGTTCCGGCCGGGCTATATGCCAACGGCGCAACCGATGGTCGCCAGGCGTTCAACGGCGAAATCAGGACCAACTTTGCCGCCTATGGGCTGTCGGGCCATGTCGATATTGCAGCGGCCGTCGAAGATCCGACGCAGACCGATCGCTGGGCCGACTATGCCAATGACAGCTCCGACGGGCTGCACTCCCGCCAGCCGGGGCAGGTCAAGGAAGCTGCAGTGATCAAGACATGGGCTGATGCGCTCGCAGCGCCATTGACTGCCGACTGACCTCCATATCGACGGCAAAATGGCGGCGATGGCTGTCTCCATTTTGCCGTTCAAGGCCTGCTGCGCCCGGCAAACGGCTTTGTTGCGCAATTACGCTTGGGGGATTCCTTGGGGGAATCGAGTGCTTTAG
>NZ_JBMDKQ010000054.1:0-308 GCF_057809795.1 Sphingobium sp. FG125 | reverse complement strand
CGACTTTTGGCACGCTGGCCCATGTCGTCGTCTTCCAAGTTCGATCATCATCTGCCAATTTACCGCCAAGCCGAGATTATGGCTGCGCAGGGCATCGAGATTGACCGCTCAACGCTGGCAGGCTGGGTCGGGCAAGCATCGGTGCTGCTCGACCCGATCATCAGCCGCATCCGCGACGTCGGTCTGACAGCCTCGAAGATCCATACCGACGATAGGCTCTGGGCCCATGCGGTCGATGATCGGGATTCTGGGTCAACGACCCCACCAATGGTCTGGTATGAGTTCACCACCGATCGCACCGGCACACA
>NZ_JBMDKQ010000053.1:0-318 GCF_057809795.1 Sphingobium sp. FG125 | reverse complement strand
AGCCTTCTGCAAGTCTGACATCTGGCATGCTTTATATGTCTGCAATCCGCAATCCCGCTCAGCGACAAGAACGGCAATTTCTGGTCGATACCAGACCCAGATCACCTAGGTCTTTGGGGCTTCTGCCAACGGCTATAAGCGCCTTTGATCCCGACAATTAGCAACAGACACCCAAATGCCAACATATCCCAAGGGCGGAGGTCGTCAGCAAGCCAGAGGGCCAAATGGCCGATGCCAAGGCCCGATGGCAGCCATACTTTGACAGCGTATTTATCAGTCCGGATGAGGTGGATGGCTCCCGCTCACGGCATCTAAGTG
>NZ_JBMDKQ010000052.1:0-318 GCF_057809795.1 Sphingobium sp. FG125 | reverse complement strand
AAAGCGCGATCGAACTGTGCCTGACACTGAAAGCGCTTTTCAACCTGCCGCTGCGACAGGCGACGGGATTGGTGGCGAGCCTGCTCAAGCTGGCTGATCTGGACTGGCCGGTGCCGGATTACACTACGTTGTGCCGACGTCAGAAAACGCTGCCGGTGACGCTTGGCGGGCGTCCCAGCTCTGGCGGCCTGCATCTTCTGGTCGACAGCACCGGCATCAAGATGATGGGCGAAGGGGAATGGAAGACACGCAAGCACGGGGCCTCCTATCGTCGCCAGTGGCGCAAGGTGCATATCGGGATCGATGCAGAAACGCTTG
>NZ_JBMDKQ010000051.1:0-398 GCF_057809795.1 Sphingobium sp. FG125 | reverse complement strand
GGTTCTGAACCGCAGCCAATTCCAGACAGCGGCTTACGCACAACTCGCCACGTCAAGCGATGATACGCTGTGGGGATCGAATGCCAACGATACGATCACCGGTGGCGCTGGCGACGATATAATCGACGCCAGAGATGGTACCGACCGCATTGCCGGCGGATTGGGTAACGATCTCCTGTATGAGACCTCGGCGGACGATACTTATGTCTGGAACCTGGGTGACGGTGACGACATCATTCGCGGCGGCGGCTATTATGACGGCTTCAACACGATCGAATTTGGCCAAGGTATCACGGCCGCCGATCTGGTGTATTCCTATGCGGATGCCAATGGCTACAATCTGAAGATCAGCCTTGCTGGTCAGCCCGGCAGCATCGTGATTGAAGGACAACTGAGCG
>NZ_JBMDKQ010000050.1:0-504 GCF_057809795.1 Sphingobium sp. FG125 | reverse complement strand
GGTTGCGCTGTTCGTCGGCTTGCAGCGCGGCGGTGTTGTTGGTGGCGATATAGCCCGGCGCGATCGCGTTGACGTTGACGCCCTTGGCCGCCCATTCGTTGGCGAGCAGCTTGGTCAGGCCCGCGACGCCGCTCTTGGATGCGGTGTAGCTCGGCACACGGATGCCGCCCTGGAAGGAGAGCAGCGAGGCGATATTGATGATCTTGCCTGCGCCCTGACCGATCATGTGGCGACCGGCGGCCTGGCTGAGGAAGAACAGCACCTTGAGATTGGTGTCGATCACCGCGTCCCAGTCCGCCTCGGTAAAGTCGACGCTGTCGGCTCTGCGGATGATCCCGGCATTGTTGACCAGGATATGGAGGCCGCCCAGCATGTCGCGGGTTTCGTCGATGACGCGCTGGACCGGCTCGATGGTCGAAAGGTCCGCCGAGACGATCTCCGCCCGGCGACCCAGCGCGCGGACCTTCTGCACCGTCTCCAGCGCAGGCGTGCGGCCAACGGCGG